>NZ_JBWKWY010000016.1:0-122598 GCF_059422465.1 Pseudomonas sp. GW821-FHT01D09 | reverse complement strand
GGAGCGGGCTTGCCCGCGATGACGGTGTGTCAGTCAGAGTTGCATTAACTGACCCAGCGCTATCGCGGGCAAGCCCGCTCCCACAGTTAAGAGCAAGCCAGCGCCTACAGCTGTTTGATTAACGGATCAAGAAGCCCAGGCGCGGGAAGTGCACATGCACGGTGCCGCCGCGCTCATCCTCGCGGCGCAGGATCAACTCCTCGCGACCGGCAAACAGCAACTCGCCCACCACCGGGTCCACACCATAGTCAGTCGCGGCGATGCTCACTTGCTGGCCCACCTTGAACCCGTTGGGCTCTGCAAACACTTCATCCGGCAACGCCGCAGGCGTGCTATTGCGGGCGATTTCCAGGGCCTGCCCGGCACTCATCTCGCTGGAAGTGCCATGCCCGAAGCCCAGCACCCGCCCAAGCCAGGCGCTGACGGCAGGATAATCATCCACCAGCGGCGAGGTCACCGACGAGCCTTTGATAAACCACAACGTATGGGCCATGGCGAAGTCGGCAATCGACGGTTCGCCAAACAGGAAGTCCCCCGATTGACGCTGCAACTGTTGCTCAAGCCGCGCAATGATTGCCGGCCACTGGTGCCGCGCCACGTCCAGTTGCACACGGGTGGCGGTGCCGCTGCCAAACATCTGGGTGCGGTCGGCGACCAGCGCCTGCAGCATCTGCGGCGGCACCTTGGCAAATTTCACCGCCAGGGATTCGGGCTGGAATACCAGGGCCACGGCATGGGAAAACACCACCGAATCGGCCCAGGCGGCAAAGCTCTGGCTGACCAGTTCCAGGCCTTCGGGAAACAGCGGCGGCGCGGCCTTTTCCTGTTCCAGGCGGCGGGCGATCAGCGCGGTATCACAATAAATATCCGCGCCCACCTGCAGCACCGGGGTTTTTCGGTAGCCGCCGGTCAGGGCCGTCAGATCGGGCTTGGGCATCACCGGGGGAATGGTCACCGAATGCCAGGACAGCCCCTTGAAACCCAGGAGCAGGCGAACCTTTTCGGCGAACGGGGATTGCGGGTAGTGATGCAGGATTAACTCAGACATTCCAGACTCCGCTAAAAGAAGGAGCCGCCAGCTTATCGTGCAAAATCACTGCGGCCTACCCATTGGCCTGACGGGAACTGATCAGTCAGGTTGATAAGCCCGGGCCAGACACTCCTTGGCGCTTTTCTTGAGTTTTTTTATCAGACGTTCCTGGCGCAGCGCCTCGCTCTTGCTGGCGCAGGCCTCGGTATACACCAGCGCCACCGCCGGGCTGGACAGGAAAAACCGCGCGCCCTTGCCGCTCTGGTGCATCGCAAAGCGGCGCTGCGGGTCGTTGCTGATCCCGCAATAGAGCGCGCCATTGGCCGCCCGCACCAGGTAGACAAACCAGGGTTTGGGCGCGATGGGTTCAGGTGGATTGTTCACAAAAGGTTCTGGCAAACGAAAAGAGCGCCAATCTTATCAACGACTGGCCTGGAACGCCTGCAACCCTTTCAAGGCCTGGGCACGCACCGCGTTGCGCACCAGCGGCGTCCAGCCCAGCAGCAGGCCCTGGGTGCCCAGGGCCTGGCGCGACCAACGCCACAGGTCGAAGTGGTCGTGGTGCTCGCAGATCTTGCCGTCGCGAAACACAAAGCGCGCCTGGATATGGTTGACCACGGTGCGGCCGGTCTGGCTGAACAGGTAGGTGGCCACCCAATGGGCGCTGCCAGTGCTTTCGTCACTGTGTACCTGGTCGAAGGTCAGGGAAAAGTCCCTGGCCCGGGTGGTGAGCATGCGCCACATGTCGCCGGCATCGCGCCCGCGCAGTTCGCCGAACGCCGGGTCGCTGAACAGCACATCCTCGGTATAGCAGGCGCTCATGGCCTCGGCATCCAGGCGCTGGAAGGCGCTGTAGAACTCGGTGATCAGGGCGTTGTGCATCGGCAGTATCCGGCAACAAGGGGAAGTCCGTCACGATAGTGCGCAAGGGCCTGGAACGCCATCGGCATCGATGCCGGGAATGCCAGGGGTGAGCCCCTAAGGCACCATGCCGCAGCTGCGAGCATAGGCGAACAGATCCACGTCGGTGGAAATACACAACCGGCTCATGGCCGTGCTTTTCTGCTTGCTGATGGTGGAGATGCTGCGATTGACCCGGGCGGCGATCTGGCTGACCGTCATGCCGCTGGCGAGCATGCGCACCACCTCCCGCTCCTTGCCGGACAACTGCGGCTGTTGCGACTGATCGCCCGTGCCCGCCTCCACCAGTTGCACCCGCAGGCATTCGCTGACAAAGGTCTGGCCGGCGCTCACCGCCCTGATCGCCAGCGGCAACTCCTTGGCCGAGGCGCTTTTGGCGACGATAGCCCGGGCACCATGGGCAAAGGAGGCGCGCAAGGTGGCGACGTTGGCAAACATGGTCACCAGAATCACGGGCAACTCCGGGTACTGACGATGCAGCAGACTGAGCAGGCCATAGCCGTCGGCCTGCTGGCCACCCGGCATGGCGAAGTCAGTCACCAGCACATCGCAGGAAGTGATTTCCAGCAACCGCAACAGGTCATCGGGGCCTTCGGCCTCACCGACCACTTTGCACTTGCCATTCGCCTCGATCACCACTCTCTGCCCGATTCGTACGATGGGGTGATCGTCAGCAATAATTACGCGAAGCATAAATACCCACAGATGATGGCGACTGAGCCCGCAAAATACCCTCGCCGACGGACCGCAACAACCGTCCAGGACGTGGGCTTTGCGTCACGTTCAATGTTTTGTAGTGATTTTTTTATGACCTACAAAATTAAAAGAAACCACCTACATCCATAACCTGCAACACAGACCGATATCGCCCTACATACAACCCATTTCACAACGCGCCCAAGTATTTGAGGTAGGCCCGCAAGTCCGCCTGGAAGGCTTCCAGATGGGATTTGTTCAGCAACATGCCCTGGGCGCGGACGCGTTCGATCAGGCTCATGCCACGCAGTTCCAACTCCGCGCCGCCGAGGAATGCCAGGCTGCCCACCAGGCGATGCAGGCGCTCAGCGGTCAACGGCCCATCCAGGGCCAGGCGTGCGCGTTCCAGGGCGGCGCTGTCTTCCCGGGCTTCGCAGAGCAGGCTGGTGAGCATCTGGTCCACCACGTGGGCGTCGCCAAAGGTCTCGACCAGGCTGGCACGGGTCGGCCAGGGTGCCGAAACCAGGGTGTTCGATGCGGCACTGGCCGGGCCGGGCAGCCACAGCGCCAGCACCCCTTGCAGTTGATCAAGGGTCAGCGGCTTGAGCAGCCAAGCATCCATGCCAGCATCGCGGCAACGTTGGGGGTCGTCGTGCACCAGGTTGCCGGTCAAGGCAATGATCGGCACCCGGCGTTGCGCGTTGGCCTGTTCGCGCAGGCGGATTGCCCGGCTCATGGTGTAGCCATCCATCAGAGGCATCTGGCAATCGCTGATCACCAGGTCGAATGGGCGTTCGGCCAGGGCCGTCAGCCCATGTTGGCCGTCGCCGACCAATTGATGGCCCAGCCCGAGCTTCTCCAGAAACCAGCCCATCAATACGCGATAGGCGGAGTGGTCCTCCACCACCAACACGGTCAGGTGCTGCCAATGCAGCGGGGGAGTAATCGAGGGGGCCAATTCACGGGAAAGCACTGCGCTCAACGATACGCCAGTCTCCATGTTCACCTCATTGCGGCGATCCGTCCTGCAGCGCCCGGCGGCGCTGACGCAACAGCCAAACGCAAATGGCTGCCATCGCCGCCTGAAAATATCCTTATGAGTGACAGCATGACGATGCAACAACTACGAAAAAACCAACTTTCCTACATGAGCGACAACCTATTCCGACACAAGCGAAACTGATTTCCCCCTCCCCCTCATTGTCGTAATAGTTGTATTTCCCCTGCCCCCTCCCGCCGATAAATTGCGCCCACCCCAATCAGAGGGAACGGGCACGCCACACTGCGGCGCCCGAAACAGACACGCCAGCCGCCTTGCAACCCGCCCGCCCCTTACAAGGGCCTGGCATTGCCGGCTGCACGCGTGAATCGCCGACCTTGCACTGGAACAACCTGAAATGAACAAGTCGTTAAACCTGGTGGGCGTTGCCCTGTTGCTCGCCAGCTCCACGTCCGCCTGGGCTGCCAGCACTGTGGACCTGACGGTCAAGGGCCTGATCACGCCGAATGCCTGCACCCCGGCCGTTTCGGCTGGCGGCATGGTGGATCATGGAAAAATCTCCGCCAAGGATCTGGTCCAGAACAACCCCACGACATTGCCCAAGGCAGTGCTGCGCTTGACCATCGATTGCGATGCCAGCATTCCCTTCGCCCTCCGGCCTATCGACAACCGCAGTGGCACCGCCACCAGTAGCAGCGACTTCGGCCTGGGCCTGGTCAATGGCAACAAAAAACTGGGCCGGTATTACCTGACCCCACAAAACCTGGTCGCCGACGGCACCCCGGCTCAACCCATCGCTTCCGCTGACGGTGGCCGCACCTGGTACAGCGAACACAACTGGGAACTGCAAACCCTGTGGGGCGCAGGCACCCAGGATGACGCAAGCACATTGCTGCCGATCAAGAGCCTGGTGATGGACCTGGAGGTGGGCACCCAAATCGCCCCGGCGAACCAGTTCGATTTCAGTGACGAGGCGCCCATCGACGGTTCCGCGACCCTGGAAGTGGTGTACCTGTAACCCCCACCCCGTCCACACGGAAGGTTCTGACCATGCACATCTGCAACGCAATCCCATTGGCCGTGCTGTTGCTCGCAGCCTCGCCACTGGCACTGGCCGCCAGCACCACCGACCTCAGCGTCAAAGGCACCATTACCCCCAGCGCCTGTGCGCCGCTGATCTCCGGCGGTGGCACGATCGACTTCGGGAAAATGGCCGCCAAGGATCTCCAGGCCGAGCAATACACCTCGTTGCCCGGCCAATCCCTGCAATTGAGCGTGCGTTGTGAAGCGCCGACGTTCTTCACCCTGACCACCGTCGACAACCGCGCCGGCTCGTCTGCCAACCACGCCTTCTGGCACGGCCTGGGCTTGACGGCAGAAGGGGAAAAACTCGGCGGTGCCGCGTTCCATCTTTACGCCCCCGTGGCCGATGGCGTTGCGGTACGCACCATTACGTCAGTGGACGGCGGCATGACGTGGCTGCCCACCAGCCTGCTCACCCACACCATGCTGACCGCCATCGCCAGCGGTAACCAATTGGTGCCGATTGCAGTGCGGGACTTCGACGCACAGATACGCCTGTACACCCACATCGCCCCCGCCGATAGCCTGACCCTGACCGACGAAGTCCCCGTCGACGGGCACGCCACGGTTCAAGTCACCTATCTGTAATGCCACACACAGCCCCCATTGAAAGGAGTTCATCCCCCATGAAGCCCCTGTTTACCACCCTCGCCACCGGCCTGATGCTGCTCGGCTGCACCGCCACTTACGCCGCTTCGACCGTCGATCTCACCGTCAAGGGCCTGATCGTGCCTAGCGCCTGTACCCCAAGCCTGTCCGGCGGCGGGGTGATCGACCACGGCAAAATTTCCGCCAAGGACCTGAAGACAAACGGCCCGACGCTCATCGGGACCCACACCTTGAGCATGGTCGTAAGCTGCGACAGCGCGATCACTTTTGCACTGCACTCGGTCGACAACCGGGCCGGTTCGTCCATGTTCTCCGACAACTATGGCCTGGGCCTGATCAACGGTAACCAGAAGCTCGGCTGGTTTCATCTGATGCTAAACAACCTGATCGCCGATGGTGTCGCAGTGCAGCCGATTGCGTCCTTCAACGGCCAGGACAATTGGTACAGAGAAAAATTCTGGGACGCGGGCCTGTACATGTCGGTGGCCAGCATGGCTGACGACACTCAACCGGTGCCGGCCAAGGACTTGTCGCTGGAACTGGTGATTCAAACCTCCATCGCCCGCACCGATGGCCTGGACCTGAGCAACGAGGTCACCCTCGACGGTTCCGCCACCCTTGAAGTCAAGTACCTGTAACCCTTGGACACCCATGCCTGGCTGACGCTTGCAGGCATGGGTATTTTTCCCGTATCGGCCGTTTTTACCCCGGCCAGTGGCGCCCCTCGATGAACACCTACCCTCGCCTCCTGGCGCTCCTGCTGTTGCTGACGAACATTGGCCCGGCCATTGCTGCTTCTTTTGTCGATATCACGGTGACGGGCCGAGTGACGCCCGATGCCTGCCATGTGACGTTATCTGACGAGGGCACGGTCGATCACGGAAAAATCCCCTCACATACCCTCAGTTCCACTGAGTTCACTGTGCTGCCCAGTCGGCTGCTGGAACTGAACGTGCAATGCAGCCGCCCCATGTTATTCGCCCTGGTAGGGCTTGATAACCGAGCGGAGTCCTCGCTGGCGCCCGGATTTTTCTACGGCCTGGGCAGAAATATCCATGTTCCGGCAGAGCGCCTGGGCTCAGTGGCGCTGTCCTATCGCAACCCGATGGGCGACGCACAAACCCTGCAGGTGTTGGCGTCCACCGACAGTGGCGAAACCTGGTCCCCCGAGCCCAACGCCTATCCAAAATCCTACATCGGCTTTGCCCCACCGGGTGATCGCCAGCCCGACTTCATCGGTCAGTTGACGACCCAACTGCGCATCGACACGTCCATCAACTTCACCCAATACCTGACCCTGGACCAGGAGGTGCCGCTGGATGGTTCGATCGTTCTGGATTTGCGCTACCTCTGACCTTTTCACGCGGCCCCAATGGAACCCCCCGGCATGACGACGACACTCTTGAAAAACGCGACCTGCATTCTTGCCCTGACGTTGCTGCTGGGCCCCCAGGCCCAGGCCGATGGCATGGTCCCGGACACCTCCGTGGTCATCGTCTACGAAGCCGAAGGTGAAGCGGCCGTTTCGGTCACCAACACCGACAGCCAACTGGCCCTGCTGCACGTCACCCTAAAAGACATTGCCGAAGACACCGAGCCCTTGCTGGTGGTGACACCGCCGCTGTCGCGGGTGGAGCCGGGCAAATCGCAACTGGTGCGTTTCATCCTGCAACGCCAGCAGCCACTGCTTACCCAGCGCCTCAAGCGGGCGATCTTTGAAGGCATGCCCCAGGGCCGCCCCGCCACCGAAGCCGGGCACGCACGGGTCGGCGTGACGGTGCGCCAGAACTTGCCGGTGATCATTCACCCCAAGGGCCTGGCCCCCAACCGCACGCCCTGGACCGGCCTGACCTGGTCGCAACACGGCAGCACCTTGCAGGTGCGCAACGACAGCCCCTATGTGGTGCGCCTGGCCCAAGAGCTGCGCCTGCTGCCCGGTGACGGCAAGGCCATGCTGCCCCGCACCTACGTATTGCCGGGGGAAACCCTGAGTGTGCCGGCCACCGGCGGTCCCGCCAGCAAGGTCCGGCTGCAACCGGCGACGGTGTATGGCTTTGCCGTGGCCGCCTATGAAGCGCCTATCACCTGACAAACCACACGAAGTCCCCGGCCAGACACTGACCTGTGGTGAGGGGACGAGCCCCCTCGCCACAGATGCCCATCATTCGAGTGCCTTGCGTGAAAACAGTATTGAATGACCGTGACGGCGAAGCCGTACCCGATACACCCACCCGCTGCGCCTTGCTCGCGATACTGCTGGCGTGCGCCCTGCTGCCGGCCAAGACCTGGGCCGAAGAGCGGCCCGGCTTCGACGCCACCACCCTGCAGCAGCGTGGCATCGACCCGCAGTTGGCCAGCTTGCTGCTGGACGCCCCGCGCTATGCCGCCGGACGGCACGCGGTGAGCCTGCGGGTCAATGGTCAACGCCGGGGGCGGCTGGAGGTGGGGTTCGACCCACAAGGCCACCTGTGTTTTGACCAGGCATTACTGGACGCCGCCAACCTGGTGAGGCCCGAAGACAGCGGCCCCTGCCATGACTTTCTCGCGCAATACCCGCAAAGCCTGGTGGAGCCGGACCCCGCCAGCCTCACCGTGTCGCTGGTGGTGCCGACCGAGGCGTTACGCCCGTTGCCACAGGACATCTCGAGCTACGAGACCGGTGGGGTTGCCGGCCTGCTCAATTACGACCTCACCGGTTTCTACAACCGCTTCGGCGACGATAACAGTCGGTTCGGTTCGGCCAACACCGAGGTGGGTTTCAACGCCGGTGACTGGATCGTGCGCAGCCGCCAGGTACAGACCTGGCAGGATGGCCTGTCGCGCAGCACCCATCTGGAAGCCTACGCCCAACGCACCTTTGCCCGGCATCAGGCGGTGCTGCAGGCCGGGCAGATCAACCTCTATAACCCGGTGTTGTCCGGCGCGCAGATCACCGGGGTGCAGGTCCTGACCGAACAGGCCCTTCAAGAACAAGGCCAGGGCGCGACCATCGACGGTATCGCCAACAGCCCGGCCCAGGTCGAGGTGCGGCAGAACGGTGCGTTGATTCATTCCACCGTGGTGCCGGCCGGGCCGTTCTCCCTGACGGATGTGCGGCGCCTGAGCTCACGCTCGGACGTCGAAGTCACGGTCAAGGAAAGCAGCGGCGGCGAGCGCCGTTTCACCGTTCCCGCCGCCATGCTTGGCCTGGGGCTGGCGGCGCCGGGGTACTCGGTGGCGGCGGGCCGCGTGCGCAATATCGGCGATGCCCAGGGCGACGATCCGTGGGTGGTCAGCGCCGGTTGGACCGGTGCCGTGCACCCGCAATTGTCCCTGGGCAGCGGTGTGCTGGCGTCCAGTGAATACCGGGCGGCAGGGGTGAGCCTGGGTTGGCTGCCGTGGCTCGATAGCCAGGTGCAACTGGCCACCCAGGTCGCCGACACTCAGGCACGGGACAAGGTGCGTGGGGTGCAGACCGACCTGTCATGGTCCCAGCGCCTGAATGAGCAATGGTCGTTCAGCGTGGCCAACTCCTGGCGCACCCCAGGCTATCGGGAGCTGGAAGAAGCCACCTACGAACCCGAGACCACCCAGCAACGGCGCTCCCGCTATCGCGAGCAACAAAGCGCTACGTTGGGCTGGTCCCACCCATGGCTGGGAGCGTTCAGCGCCGGGGTGTCGCGCTCCAGCAGCTTTGATGGCGACAGCAGCAGCCGCGGCCTGGCGTCCTGGGGCACCAGCGTCGCAGGCGTGTCGTTGTCGGCCAGCGCCGAGTGGCAAATGGGCGGGCGCCAGCAACAGGACAACGCGGTGTACCTGAATGTCAGCCTGCCCCTGGGTGAGAGCCGGCGCATGCGCGCCTGGGTACGCAACTCGGGCGGGGAACATCGCACGGGGCTGGGGCTGAACGAACAGCTCGACGATCAACTGAGCTATCGCGTGAGTGCCGAACATGACACCCGCGACCAACAAGTAGAGACCACCCTCGGCCTATCGGCCCTGCCACGCTACAGCCAACTCGATGTCAGCTATAGCCGCTCCGATGCCGAGCACTCGAGCTATCAGGGCAGCGCCCGGGGCGGCGTGGTGGTGCACAGCGACGGTGTCACCTTCTCGCCCTACCCGGTGCGCGACACCTTCGCTGTGGTCTCGGTGGGTGATATGGGCGGCATCAAGCTGAGCACCCCCAGCGGCCCGGTGTGGACCGACTGGCAAGGCCAGGCCGTGGTGCCCCAGGTGAGTGCCTATGGCCGCAGCCCGGTGGAAGTGCAGACCCGTTCGCTGCCGCGCAATGCCGATATCAACAACGGCCTGGCGATGATCTCGGCCGGACGCGGGGCGGTGGATCGGGTCGAGTTCGGAGTGACGTTGACGCGCCGGGTCTTGCTCACCGCGCGCACCGAACAAGGCGCACTGCTGCCCCGTGGCGCCTCCGTCAGCACCGCCGACGGCGAGTTCGTGACCCTGGTGCAGGACGGCGGCCAGGTGTTTCTGCCCAATGTGCTGGAGCAGTCCGGGTTGTGGGTCAGCGCGCCAGGCCTGACCCGCTGCCGGCTGCAGTTCGAGCTGCCGGCCAAGGGCGATCCCCAGGTGTATTTCGAAACCACGCCCGCGCGCTGCAACCCCTTATGAGGAAAATCACCATGCCCCTTCTGCGCGCCCTGCGGTGCCTGATCGCTGGATTGCTTAGCATCGGCCTTGCCGGCAACGCCCTGGCCAATGACGAGTGCCAGTTGAATATCAGTGAGTCGCTGCTGGACTTCGGCCTGATGAGCCGCCTTGCACAAAACGACAGCGCCCCCCAGCGCCTGCTCGGCGAGCGCCGCTTGAGCCTGAACCTCAATTGCCCGCACCCGGCGGACATGAGCGTGTTCTACAGTGCCCTGGCGGCGAACGCGCATCGCCTGCAATTTACCGAGCACGGCAGCTATGCCCTGCACGTCAGCGATGGCGTGCTGGATGGCCAGGCCGTGGAGCTGGGGTTGTTGCCGGGCGCCGGCCAGCCACCCGCCAGCATCGGTACGACATTGAGTTGGCGTCCAGGCCATGGCGTCGCGCCGGTGCAAGGTGGCAGCGTGGTACAGGGCCGCCAGCTTTCCCTGCAACTGAGCCTCAGTGCCTGGGCCGACGTGGCCGCCACCCATGTGCGCGAGGCAACCACCTGGGAAGTATCCGGGCTATTCGACGCACGCCAGAGCGGCCGCTACCGGGAACTGACCCTACGCGCGCACTTCGCCCCCGCCGCCTGCACGCCGCAGTTGTCCAACGGCGGCCTGGTGGACTACGGCACCTTGCTGGCCAAGGACCTGAGCGCCACCCACGAAACGCCACTGCCCACCCGCACCTTGCAGTTCTCCGTGAGCTGCGATGCACCCGCGCACTTTGCCTTGCTGATGCATGACAACCGTTTCGGCTCGGCCACCGGCGGCACCGATGAAACCGCCTACGGCCTGGACCTGGACGCCAGCCGCAACAAGATCGGGCGCTACTACCTGAACATCGACCCGGCGGACTTCAGCGCCGATAGTTTCGGCACGCTTTATCGCACCGACTCCACCAGCAACGGCCGGGCGTGGAGCAGCTCCAGTGCCCGGCAGATCCCCATCGCCGCCAACAGCCTGATGGGCTTCACCAACAGCCTCGGCAACACCCAGGGCCCGATTGCCATCCAGCACCTGGCCGGCACCGTGCGCATCAAGGCCTACCTGGCCCCCACCCAGTCCCTGGACCTGCGCAATGTAGTGCAGATCAATGGTTCCGGCACCCTCGAAATCATCTACCTCTGACCTCAGGAACCCGTCTTATGAATCAGTACTGCCTGGTTTTTTCCTCCCTGCTGCTGTGCTCGGCCCTGCCGGCACTGGCGGCCTCGACCGTGGACCTGAGCGTCAGGGGCAAGATCACCCCCACGGCCTGCACCCCGCTGCTGTCCAGTGGCGGGCTGATCGACTACGGCAAGATTTCCCAACAGGACCTCAACCTTGACCGTGGCACGCGCCTGCCGGTCAAGCAGTTGCAAGTCAGTATCGACTGCAATGCCCCCAGCCGCTTCGCCCTGCGCATGCGCGACAATCGCGATGGCACGGCCACGGTCAACAGTGAGATCTACTACGGGCTGGGGCTGGACAACAGCGGCAATCGCCTGGGCCTCTACTCCATGACTTTCGACCCCCGCCACACCCTGGTGGACAGCACGGCCACGGTCTATGGCACCGAATCCACCACCGGCGGCACGGCCTGGCGCACGGCCAACCTCAACCCCATTGATATCGGCGCCAACAGTTACCTGGGGTTCACCGACACCCAAGGCAGCGTTGCCGGGCCGTCGGCGATCCAGGAGTTGATCAGCACGGTCAAGGTCGAGGCGGTGATCAATGCCCGACAGAACCTGGACCTGAGCAGCGACACCCTGCTCGACGGCTCGGCGACCCTGGAGGTGCTGTATCTCTAGAGTTTTTCGCTGGTGACCTGCGCATACCGCGCACGCCCCGCGCCCAGCCCGGCGACGATTGCCCCGAGGCCGAGCAGCGCGAAAATCCAGCCGATGGCCGTCCAGCCTCCGGTCCAGTCATGCACCAGGCCGACCGCGAGCGGGCCGAGGGACGCCAGGGTGTAGCCGATGCCCTGGGCCATGCCCGACAGGTTGGCGGCCACGTGGGCGTCACGCGAGCGCAGCACGATCAGGGTCAGCGCCAGGCTGAACGTACCGCCCTGCCCCAGGCCCAGCAGGATCGCCCAGCCCCACAAACCGTCCAGCGGTGCATACAGGCACCCGAACAGGCCGCCGAGGGTCAACAGCATCACCACCACAATGGCCAGGCGCTGGTCCTTGCCACGGGTGGCCAACCAGGGGGCGGCCAGGGAACTGGCCAACTGCACGATGATCGAGCCGGACAGGACCAGCCCGGCTTGCGTGGCACTCAGGCCACGGCCGATAAGGATCGACGGCAACCAGCCGAACACAATGTAGGCCAGGGACGATTGCAGGCCCATGTACAGGGTCACCTGCCAGGCCAGCGGATCACGCAGCAGCCCCTTGACCCGATAAGCGACCTGGTGCGCACCGTGCCGCTGCCCGACTTGCGGCAACCAGCACAGCGCCGCCACCAGCGCCGGCAACATCCAGAAGCCCAGGCCGATGTTCCAGCTGTGGGCAAAGGAGTGACTCAACGGCACAGTGGCGCCCGCCGCCAACGCCGCCCCCAGGCACAGGGCCATGGTGTAGACGCCGGTCATGGTCCCGGCCTGTTTGGCAAAGTCACGCTTGACGATACCCGGCAACAACACCCCGATAATGCCGATACTGGCCCCGGCCAGTAGGCTGCCGGCGAACAGGCCGACCTCACCCAGCAAGCTGCGCAGCATGATCCCGGCCGCCAGGGTCAGCAGGATGCCCAACACCACCCGTTCAGCGCCAAAACGCCGGGCCAGGATCGGCGCCATGGGCGCAAACAGGCCCAGGCACAGCACCGGCAAGGTGGTCAGCAGGCCGGCCCGGGCCGCCGACAACCCCAGGCTGGCGGACACGTCGCCGAGCAGCGGCGCCATGCTCGCCAGCGCCGGGCGCAGGTTCAACGCCACCAGGACCAGGCCCAGCAGCAACAACCACGGGCGATGCACCACGGGGGGGCTGTGCTGGACCACCTCGTCATCGACCTCGGCGTCGATCAGCAATTCTTCAAGGGCGTTTTCAGGGCGGGGCATGGTGTTCTCAGGTTCAAGGTTCATTGATCAACTGCCGGCACAGGGCTTTGGCGCGCTGCGGGTCCTGCTGTTCCACGGCAGCGAGCAGTGCGACATGCAGGTCGAATACCGCCTGGCGGCGTGGCTTGAGATTCAGGGCCAGGCGTAACTGGGCGCCGACGATGCTGGAAAAGTATTGGTACAGCTCGCTCAAGGCCGGATTGTGGGCGGCGTCCACCAGGCGTTTGTGGAACACCAGGTCGCACTGGATGTAGTGCTCCAGGTCGCCATGGTAGTGCTCGCCGCTGGCCTGCAACGCTTGGTGCAGGCGCTGCAGATCCTCAGGGGTGCGGCGCAAGGCCGCCAGGCCAATGGCCTCGACTTCGAGAATCTGCCGCGTCTCCTGCGCCTGCTCTAGGGTGCACTGGGACATGGCGTTCATCACCCCCAGCGGATCGGTCATCGAACGCAGGTAGCTGCCGTCGCCCTGGCGGATCTCGATCAACCCGGAAAACGCCAGCACCCGCATGGCCTCGCGCACGGTATTGCGGCTGATGCCCAGCTCGGCAGACAACTCCGGCTCGGTGGGCAGGCGTTCGCCAATCGCCCATTTGCCCTGGGCGATGCGCTGGCGCAGTTGGTCCAGGGCCTGGTCAACCAGGGAGCGTTTGATCAGCGGGGCGATGTCTGGCATGGGCTTGGTACTTTCGTCCAATCATAGGATGAATTTTCGTACAGCCTATTCGGAGTTGCCTACAGAAGCAACGCACGAGGTCATTCCAGCGGCTATCCCACAGGCAGTGCTCACTGATAGTGTTACCGCCCAGATAGTTCTGACATCGACCGACATAGCAAGACAGTCCGCCTTGCGACATCTTGTCAACTGAGCCACCTTGCACACACCGCCCCCGAAGCCTTCCCTCGGCGTGCACGCACATTTATGGAGCAAACATGAGCGAACCCTTGATTCTTCAGCCCGCCAAGCCCGCAGATGCCTGCGTAATCTGGTTGCATGGCCTGGGTGCCGATCGCTATGACTTCTTGCCCGTGGCCGAAGCCCTGCAGGAAACCTTGCTGTCCACCCGCTTTGTATTACCCCAGGCGCCGACCCGTGCGGTGAGCATCAATGGCGGCTACGAGATGCCAAGCTGGTACGACATATTGGCCATGACCCCGGCACGGGCCATCAGCCGCGAACAGCTGGATGAGTCAGCAAAACGGGTCACTGATTTGATCGAGCAACAAAAAGCCAACGGAATAGACGCCTCGCGCATTTTCCTCGCCGGCTTTTCCCAGGGGGGCGCCGTGGTCCTGCACGCTGCGTTTGTGCAATGGCAGGGCGCCCTGGGTGGCGTGCTTGCCCTCTCCACCTATGCGCCAACGTTCAGCGATGAACTGGAACTGTCCGCCAGCCAGCAGCGCATTCCGGCCCTGTGCCTGCATGGCCAGTACGATGAAGTGGTGCAGAACGCCATGGGCCGTAGCGCCTATGAGCATTTAAAGCAGCGCGGTGTCACCGTGGCATGGCAGGAATACCCAATGGGTCACGAAGTGTTGCCCGAAGAGATCCGCGACATCGGCGCCTGGTTGAGCGGCCGCCTGGGCGGAAAACCAGCCATTGTGTAGCCGCATGTCCAACGCACTACGCCGCGCCCGATTCTTGCATTACACTGGCCGGCGTACATTCCTTAACCAATTGATGAGATGACCGTGCTCAAAGCACTCAAGAAGATGTTCGGTAAAAGCGAGGCTGAACCACTCGCCCCTGTTCCCAGCGCCCCTGTCCACGCTTCCGGCAGCCGCAATGACGGTAAACAGCCTGGCCGAACCACGCCTGTTGCCTCGCCAAAACCGTCGCCCGCAACGCCTGCCGCCCCGGCTCCAGCCGCCCAGCCCGCAGAAGAACCACCGCGCGTGGAAAAACCGCGCCGCGAACGCGCGCCAAAACCTGTGGTAAAGCCGTGGAAACTGGAAGACTTCGTGGTCGAGCCCCAAGAGGGCAAGACCCGCTTTCACGACTTCAAGCTGGCCCCGGAACTGATGCACGCCATCCAGGACCTGGGCTTTCCGTACTGCACGCCGATCCAGGCCCAGGTCCTGGGCTTTACCCTGGCCGGCAAAGACGCCATCGGCCGCGCCCAGACCGGCACCGGCAAGACCGCTGCGTTCCTGATCTCGATCATTACCCAGCTGCTGCAAACCCCGCCGCCCAAAGAGCGCTACATGGGCGAGCCACGGGCCCTGATCATCGCCCCAACCCGGGAGCTGGTGGTGCAGATCGCCAAGGACGCCGCCGACCTGACCAAGTACACCGGCCTCAACGTCATGACGTTTGTGGGCGGCATGGACTTCGACAAACAGCTCAAGCACCTGGAAGCGCGGCACTGCGACATCCTGGTCGCCACGCCGGGCCGTTTGCTGGACTTCAACCAGCGCGGCGACGTGCACCTGGACATGGTTGAAGTGATGGTGCTGGACGAAGCCGACCGGATGCTCGACATGGGTTTTATCCCACAAGTGCGCCAGATCATTCGCCAGACCCCACCGAAAAACGAACGCCAGACCCTGCTGTTCTCCGCGACCTTCACCGAAGACGTGATGAACCTTGCCAAACAGTGGACCACCGACCCGTCCATCGTCGAGATCGAGGCGCTGAACGTCGCCAGCGAAAACGTCGAACAGCATATCTATGCAGTGGCCGGTGCCGACAAATACAAGCTGCTCTACAACCTGGTCAACGACAATGGCTGGGAGCGGGTCATGGTGTTTGCCAACCGCAAGGACGAAGTGCGGCGCATTGAAGAACGCCTGGTACGCGATGGCGTCAACGCCGCGCAACTGTCGGGCGATGTGCCGCAGCACAAGCGCATCAAGACCCTGGAAGGCTTTCGCGAAGGCAAGATCCGTGTGCTGGTGGCCACCGATGTGGCAGGCCGCGGGATTCATATCGACGGCATCAGCCACGTGATCAACTTCACCCTGCCGGAAGTGCCGGACGACTACGTACACCGCATCGGCCGTACCGGCCGGGCGGGCGCTGCCGGTGTGTCGATCAGCTTTGCCGGGGAAGACGACTCGTACCAGTTGCCGTCGATCGAAACCCTGCTGGGCCGCAAGATCAGCTGTGAAACGCCGCCGACGCACTTGCTGCGCCCCGTAGAGCGTAAACGCCCTTAAGCTGGAATGCGGTAAACCTGTGGGTGCCCGCTTGTGTGGGGCTTGTGTGGGAGCGAGCTTGCTCGCGAAAGCAGTGGGTCAGTCAACATCAATGTTTGCTGGGCCGACGTCATCGCGAGCAAGCCCGCTCCCACATTTGATCTTCGCTGCTTTGAGCATTGCGTTCGCTTAACTGAACGGCATTAGGGCAAGCCCGCTCCCACACAAGCCCACATTGGCTTTCAGCGCTTGCACATTCAAGGAGGAGCCCATGAACCAGGCCGACTACCTCATCATCGGCGGCGGCATTGCCGGTGCCTCCACCGGTTACTGGCTGTCCCGACACGCCCGCGTCATCGTGCTGGAGCGTGAGTCCATGCCGGGTTATCACTCCACCGGCCGTTCCGCCGCCCTGTATATCGCCGCCTATGGCACGCCACAAGTGCGCGCCCTGACCCTGGGCAGCCGCGACTTCTTCGACCACCCGCCCGCAGGCTTTACCGAACACCCCTTGCTCACGCCCCGTGGCGAATTGCTGGTGGACCTGGTGGGCGATCCTGACGAGTTGCAGCGCCAATACCTGAGTGCCAAGGCCCTGGTGCCCGAGACGCAGTTGCTGAGTGCCGAGGAGGCGCTGCACAGGCTGCCGATCCTGCGCGCGGAAAAAGTCCACGGGGCGATCTACGATCCGACCGTCTGCGATATCGATACCGACGCGCTGTACCAGGGCTACTTGCGCGGCATTCGGCGCAATGGCGGGGTAATCCACACCGACCATGAGGTGCAGAAACTGACCCGTGACGATCAGGGCCAATGGCAGGTTCGCACCGCGCAACAACGCTTCAGCGCCCCGGTGCTTATCAACGCCGCCGGAGCCTGGGCCGATGCCGTCGCGCAACTGGCCGGCGCAGAAAAAATCGGCCTGCAACCCAAGCGCCGCAGTGCCTTTATCTTCGCCCCGCCCGCCGATATGAATATCCACGCCTGGCCGGAACTGGCCGCCCTCGACGGCTCGTTCTATATGAAGCCCGACGCCGGTATGTTCCTCGGTTCACCGGCCAATGCCGACCCGGTGGAGCCCCACGATGTACAGCCCGAAGAGCTGGATATTGCCACGGGTATCTATCACATCGAACAGGCCACCACCCTGACCATCCGCCGCCCTACGCGCACCTGGGCCGGGCTGCGCAGTTTTGTCAGCGATGGCGACCTGGTGTGTGGCTTCGATCCCCAGGTAGAGGGCTTGTTCTGGGTTGCGGCCCAGGGTGGCTACGGCATCCAGACCTCACCCGCCATGGGCCATGCCAGCGCGGCGCTGGTGCGCGGGCTGGCGTTACCCGAGGCGCTGGTAGATGCGGGCTTGACCGAGGCGATGTTGTCGCCCCGGCGCCTGGGTTGAGGCGGCGTATGCCAGGGCTACCCTCGATACAATTCCCCCAGGATGGGTTGGCGAATGCGCGAGGCTTCGTCTCTGAATAACTGGTAGTAGCCGGTGCTGCTGCTGGGCATATCGGTCACTCGACTGACAATGGGTTGCGACTGAGGTTGGGCTGGAGTAGAACCGCCACCCTCCGGTCGGGGTATGGCGGGTGATTTGCTTCTGGCTTCGATTGAGCGGCCAAGGTTGGTAAATCTCAACACAGCCCGTGTAACTCCAAAAGCCTGGCTGTATGGGGTGATGCCCCATTTTTCCTTGAATTTATAGGTCAACCCCGCCATGCGTTTGGCCCCCGCGATTAGCCCCGCAGCGCCTGGGCTTTCCATCAGTTTTCCGGCCCCGGCAGCCTTGGAGACCGCAGAGGTGTAGGCCATATGCGCCGAGGTATAAGCCCCCCCAATACCCACTACTAACGAGGCAATTGAAAACCCGAGGGATGCCCACCCCAGACGACTGATAATGCGCGAACGGTCCCAGCCCATTGCTTTATCGACCTCGGCAATAGCCAGCCCCCCGACACTCAACGTTCCGCTTACAACACCGAGCCCCGCGCCGACGGTGATCGCTGCCTTGGAGGCAATGAGCCACGCTCCGGTGGCTGCGATAGTCGTAGCGACAGTCGCAGCCGCAGCGACTGCCGTGCTCGCCAACGCTCCCATAGCGGCTGGCACCGTCACCGCTGCCATCACCGCTACCGTCGTGGCTAGCCCCGCAGCAATTGTCGGAGCCGTCGCCCCGAGTGCTGCCGCAAGAGCGGGTGCCCCAAACCCAAACGTTACCACCGACAACACCAGTGCTACCCCGGTCAACGCCCACTTGAACCAGTTCGGCCACATCCCACTGGGGTCCGTCAGGTTGACCGGATTACCGGCACAATAGGCATAACTGTTGATCCCCCCCTTATCAAATGGGCTCAACGGATCAGCCTGCAAGAACATCCTCAGATAAGGACTGTAGGCCCGCAGACCGTTACCGAGGAAATACAGATTGCTCGCCACATCCAACCGCTCGCCATTGAACGCCGGCAGTTGCAGGTCGGCCATGCTGCGGACCTTGCCATCATCCAGGGGGATATGGGCATCGCCGTAGGGCGTGTAGTGCCGACGGACATGGGGCTGCCCGGGCGCCGATACACCGCGCACACTGCCGCTGGCATCGTTCATATGCAGTTGCGGGCCGTCCACCCCCCCACTGCGCGCCATCACCTCATCCCCACCGTCGGCGAAGCGGATCTTTTTACTGCCTTCAACCAGTAGCTCAAGACGCTCGCCGGTGTACGCCAGCATCACGGGCGGCTCATTGCCCCGGGATGCAAGGACCTGGCGCGCCTCGGCGTCATATTGGTAGCTGTACTTGAAGGGGCCGGCCTGCACCGTCGTCAACTGCTCAAAGCCATTGTACGTATAGGCGTGGCCCTCCGGGCTCGCCTGCAAATTGCCTGCCGCATCATAGGTGAGGGTGAAATTCTGCGCCGGGCGGGTGTGGGTCAGGCGGGTCAACTGGGTTGGGTCGGCGCCGGTGAAATAGCGCTTGCAGGTATCCTGGGAGCCATCGGCAAAGGTGGTGATGACCTGGGTAATGTTATTGAGGCTGTCGAAGGTGAACTCCTCCCCGGTAATACCCCGGCCCAGGTGATCCTTGGGGTGCTCAAGCCCGGTACAGCGGTAGGTTTTGAGCCGCAGGTAGGCGTCGTAGGTAAAGGTCTCGCCAATCACCACCTGTGAACCCGCATCCTTCAGCACCCGTGTCGCCAACATACCGTTGACGTGATACGTGCTGGCCAATACCTGAAACAGCGCACCGTTTTGCTCAAAGCGACGCTCGGCTTCCCGCCCCAGCGAATCGTAGGACACCTTGGTAATAACCCGCGTACTGTCGTAGGCCGTGGTCAAGTTCTGCGGCCGGCCCAAGGTATCGTAAGTCTGCTCGATAACCATGGAGCCGGTGGTCATCCTGGCAAACCGCCCATGGGTATCGTAGGCAAGTTCACTGCGCTGGCCATCGGCGGAGGTCTGGTGCAGCAGGCGCCCTGCCGGGGAGTAGCCATACTGCGTGGTCAGGGAAGTACCGTTGGCAGTTTGAACGTCCTTCATGGGATGGCCATTGGCATCCTGGAAAAACTCATGAATCAGGCCATTGGTCTCCGAGCGCGTCAATGCGCCGCCCAACGGGTCATGCCGATAGGTGCTCACCGGGAGCCCTGTCATCTCAATTCGGGTCGGCACATCGAGTTGTTTGTCATAGGTCATGACCTGGCGACCACCACTTGGGGAAACCATGGCAACCGGTTCCGCCCATTCTGCCTCGTACTCCCAGGTCGTGGCCGGCCCCGTCCCGCGCGCCTGGCTGGTCATCCGGCCCAGGCTGTCGTAAGTACGCGCGCCCAGCAGCTTGCTGTCGACCGTGATAGCACTGACCGACTCACTAGCGGTGCCAGGGGCATAGTCCGTTTTACTCAGCCGCTGTGGGGTACCGTCAACCGGTTTTTGAAGGGTCGTCACCAGCCGGTCAAACCCGTCGTAGGTAAACTCGGTGACGGTCTTATTGATATCCACTGCCGTCAGGCATCGGCCCAGACCATCGTACGTACGTGATTCCAGTTCAACCTTATTGTTGTTGTCGTCCAGGCGCTCCACCTTGATCGGCTGGTTATGCGCATTGAAATAGGTGATCAGCCGCTCCCCACCCACAACGCCTTCCTCCGTCAGATTGAGCAGCGGGTCGTACTCATTGATCTCGACACGACCATCGCCGTAGGTGACACGGCTAGGATTACCCCAGCGGCTGTAGGTATGGGTGCTTTTCAATAAGCGCTGCCCGTCGGTCACGTAGTCCATATTGACCACTTCCACGGTTTGCCCAAGCGCGTCATAACGCCAGGTACAGGTGGCTCGCTCCTGATTGGAGCCCAGACACTGTGCTTCGGACACCTGGCGTCCAGCGCCATCGTAGTAGGTAATGGCCTTGTTACCTTGCGCATCGGTAGTGATCAGATGGGCGCACTTGCCCTGTTCCGCAAAATGGTAGGCATATTGCCGCGTGGCTTTCTGCGGCGTGCCGGGAGCAGCCGTTTCCATGATTAACCGGCCATTGATATCAAATGCCAGATCCAGCGTGCTGCCGCCATCTCGCGTCATTGACAACAGGCGTCGATTGACCAGCGAAAGCGTGCGTTTGGCCTCAAGCCATTGCTTTCCTTGCTCTTCGCGCCCTTTCAGCCGCCGGGTTTCGATAAGGTTATCGCCCTGAATGACATAGCTGAAATCACTGGTCAACGCCTGCCCACCAACCGTACTGGTGGTGCTTTTCAACCGTCCAGCCAGTTCGATAGGGGTTTCGTAGTAAGTCTGCTGCACGGCCAACACACCGGCCTGGCTGCTCGATTGCTGTAGCACAAAATAACTGCTGCCCGTTTGCGGCACGCGGGTATGGGTATATTCCGTGAGTCGCGCGGCAGGTGTGCCTCCTGCGGGCACCAGTCGCTCTTGTTTGAGGTAGCGCGGGAACAACCCATGGGGGTCGGCCGGGCATTTGCCGCTTTCACCGGCAATCGGGTAATAGCTGTATTCGGTGCGGATACCGGAAGGCTCGGTGCGGCTGAGTTCGTTGCCATAGTCATCCGTTTCGATCTGCTGGACCTCTTCCCTCGGGGGGCCACCCGCCATCAGTTCATAACGTTTGGTGATGGTCTTGGGCAGTTGGAGGTTGGCCGGCTGGGCGGGGAACAGGCCAGGGACCGTGTTGTAGGTGATGCTCGTTTTAGTCAGCGTCCCCTCGCGCCGAACCAGTTCTTCGGTCAACAGGTGAAACTTGTTGTAGGTGGTTTTGGTGACGCTCAGCACCTCATTATTAGCGCCCCGGCTGGTTTCCTCGGTCCAGTAGTCATAATCGCTGCCTACCAGGTACAGGTTGTCTTCGCCTTCACGAAAACCGCCGGAGAACGGATAACCGGTAAAACTCTTGCCCGAACTGTAGGCATAAGTCCGGCTCATATCGGGCTGGCTGGCCCCCGGTGTCTGCACCCAGTTGATGACCCGTGGAATATATTGGTTGTTGCCGTACTGATGCCCATTCTCCGCATAAGTAATCAGTTCCTGCCCGCCCATCGGCGACCGCACTTGCATGAGCGCAACCAGCCCGTTGCGAAATGGCGGCCAGTACTCAAACACATAAGCCGCAGTGCCCGGCGGTTCACTACGATCGTAGGGGGCCGTCACCCCCGTCAGGCGGCCATTGCTGTAAGTAAACCGAACGCGGGCATAACGACCACCCTCGACCCGCGCATCAGCGGTCAGCAGCCGCTGACCCGAATAGGCCAACACCAGCAGTTCTTCCTGCTTGTGATTGAGGATACGATCCAAAAAACCTGTTTTCTCATAGTCGAAGGTCAGGCGCTCACCGTTCTCGAACAGCATGGCAACGATGCGGTATGGCACAGTACTGCCAGTGCGCTGTAACACTTCTATGGTGCCGTCTTTGTAGATCACATTCAGCGTAGTGGAATTAGGCCGCTCGACGACCAAATCCCTCAGTTTGCGGTCCCTGATGACCATCCTTCCGTTTACAGGAGGTAAGGCCTGGGCCTTAAACTGCTCACCGCTGATCAGCGTCAGGCGATTGGTACTGATATCAAACTCAGTATTGCTGAGGCGCCAGCCCAACCCATAGCCCGACGATAAGGTATTCATCATCGAGAACGCCAGAGTAATGTCCCTGCCCACCTCAAGGGCACCTTGCGGATATAGGGTTACCAACCGAATCTGGCTGGAATATTGGCCTGTACGTGCATCGACTGAACCGCTGAGGTAAGAGCTGAAATTGAATGCATTAGAGTAGACATTCATAAGGACCTCTCCTTGCCTTGATAAAAAATCAATAAGTATCGAGCTAGTCAGTCAATTTCAAATCAGACGTCCAATTCAGTTCCAAACGATACCTATGTTCGCATCCGAAGTTATCCAACAGAGTCCAATGCCCTGTGTCCCTGTCAGCCGTCGGGGGTACTCCGCCCTGAAGCATTATTGCGCGCATCACTGTAAAATGCCGCCGATACTCAATCTCTGGGCCATCCCCCTGATAAATCCCTTGTTGTACATCTGCCATGAACAGCGGTTGCTCAAAAGAATCCCTACCAACAAGAATCCCGGCTTTCCTGTCAACTCCACCTATCGAAATATCCGAAGTTTTAAAAAGCCGTCCCTCATTTTTTACACTCAACGGGTTAGTGATCCCTAAATTCTGAAAAAAAATTATTCCTTGTGGCGGCCTCCAATAATGGACATAAACAGAAATACGATTGACTTTATCTTCATAAGCTTTGGTATCAATGTAGCGAACAAGATCAGCCACCCTCAAGACATAAGGACGTTCTGGCTGAATTTCCACCCAGGAATGAAACGACGAATCTTCATCAGTGTAATTTGTCGTATACACCTTCCCTGCCACTTGGATACGAGCCATAAATCGTTGTATTTGAATAGGCTGAGTAGCATCAACCCGCATATACCGTTCCAACATTTCCAATGGGCGATTAGTTAAAGGAGGCTTCGCAGCTACCGAAAAAAAATCTACCTTTTCTCTCTTGCTTCCCCCTCTGCTCCAAAGCCCAGAATCATATATATTTTTCTCAGTATCACAGTACCATCCGGCGGGGAGGGGAACACCAGGGGTCGGTGAATATCGAGTCACAGTCAGACTATTACGCTCTGCCGCAGTCAACTCTTTAAACTGCGGGTTTCCTAATTCATCTTCTATAATCTTGGTAATCAGCACCACAAGCTTGCATTGATGGCGACCATTGGCATACAGCGCTTTGGTGGTCGCCCCTCCCGTTTCAGTCTGAATTTCAAAGTGCTCTAGCCGTACATTACCCGCTTTCATTTAGACTCTCCCTAAAAATAACAGTTCTACGTCTAGCAAGGCTCACCCAGTCAGCTCCAAACTGCCCACCAAAGGAAGAAAGGACAAACGATACCGATGTTCACATCCAAAGTTATCCCTCAAAGTCCAGTAACTAAATACTGATGCTGCCTCTCCGGGGACAGGCCCTACAAACTCTATAGCCCGCATAATCGTGCTGCGCTTATTAAATTCGATAAGCGGATTTTTGTTTGCATATACACCTCGCTGGACATCCCTCATATAAATCAACTGCCCGACTCCATCTCGCCCGACAACCACCCCAATTTTTACCCGACCAAACTCATGAGAAAAAACGGCAGTATTGAAATGCTCCCCCTCATTAATTATAGGAGTAGGATTACTCAGACCCAAGTTATCAAAAAATGAAAGCCCGATTGGAGGCATCCAATAATAAACACGCACATAAACACCAGCATCACTGTCATAATACGCCCTTCTCTCTAGGTGTCTTGTTAGCTCACTAACACCAAGAACATAAGGACGAACGGGTGAAACAGCTATCCAGGAAATAGGAGTACCAATACCCTCAACTGAATTAGTGGTATATATTTTGCCTCTTATCGTGATGCTGGCCATAAAGCGCTGCGTTTGTAAGGGGCCTGGAGCAACACGTAAAAAACGCGCCAGAACCTCTTGCTGAACCACCTCCGAAGCAACATCGTCGAAATCCGTCGTGACACCAGAGTTCCAGAGACCCAAGTCATACTTGTTTTTTTCCTGATCACAACTCCAACCAGCAGGAAGTGACTGCTGGGGATTAGCTGAAAACTTAGTCAAAGTAACGCTTTTTCTCTGAGTCGCAGTCAGCGGTACCCGCTCCCACTGCCCATCGATTTTTTTTGTTCAAGGATCACTTCAATATTGACTTGGCATTGATGATTATTATTAGCGTAAAGAGCATTAGTAAAATCCTGACCGTTAGGGAGATCTACAAAAAATCTCACAACCCGAAACTCTGGCTCAAGCTCGCCCCTGCTCTCTATTATGATACTTCCATTCCCTGCCAAACTTAAAAAATAACGATGCTCACTGCCAAAATTATCTACCAACCGCCATAAACCATCACCCTTGCTCGGGACCGGAAAGACCGTAGATATAAGCCTCACCGCTCGCATGAGCGTAGGCCTCTCATAAAATCTTATAACTGGGTTTGGCACCGATGTTGGAAGATTTTTATGGATATCATCCGTGCGCAGCAATAACCCAGGATTATCTTTATTAATCACAACACCTATCTTTAGGCCTAGATCCCCAAACCCATAATTAAAGACTTCGATAGTTTTAAAATTATCACCCTCATCGGGTATCGTAACGGGCTTATCAATCCCCTTATTTTCAACAATCCACATCCCCCTAGGCAGCACCCAATAATAAACAGCCACTAGCGTAAACCCATCTGCAAAGGCGCCTGTATCAGCATAAGCCTCAAGGCTCTCGACAGGCAGCCCGTAAGGGGCAACTGACTTGATGATGACAGACGACCCAGAACTTGACTTAGCATTCAACAAGGCCGTTGTGTAAGTCTCCCCCTCCAAACACATAACAGCCATAAATTCTACTTCGTCATGCACGCCCACCCCATCTACGCGCAAGTAGCGAACAATATTGTCTACATGGGGATCAAGATAACTGATTAATTTTTTAGCCCCTACCCCAGGCTGATAGAGTCCAACACTGTATATGTTTTTTTCATTATCACAGCTCCATCCTTCCGGCAGGCCCTGGATAGCCTGCTCTGAAAACTTACAGACCGTTACACTAGCGCATTCCTCGTCGGTCAGGGCTGCACGCTCCCACTGCCCAGATGCTGTAAAAACCTCTTTAACAACCTGAATAATGATCCCGCATTGGTGACGACCATTGGCATATAGCGAATCGTTTTTTGAATAAGAGTTGGCTAGCCCGATTTTAAAAAGTGCAAGCCGGCAACTACCAGTCTTCCGGGCCATAACGCTCTCCTTTGGACATTGAAATCAATCAATTAGAGAAGTCACAGGCACATCCCAGACATTTGTTATTTGCCTGTGCCTTAGAGAGCATTAGAAACACAATAAAGAAGGACAACAACTGTCAGAACTGACAGTTGTTCAAATCAAAACGAAATAACTTCAGGCTTTTAAATTCACTACTCACCTATGAAATGCACATCCTATGCATTTACACCTTCCACCGCCCCGCCGCCCGATGATCACTCTCCCGCCCCTCCACCCACCGCGCCCCTTCACTGGTATTTTCCTTCTTCCAGAACGGCGCCCGGGTCTTGAGGTAGTCCATCACAAACGCACACGCCTCAAACGCCGCCTGACGATGGGCGCTGGCGGCGGCGACGAATACGATGGGTTCGCCGGGCTCCAGGGTGCCGATGCGGTGCAGCACTTCGAGCTTGAGCAGCGGCCAGCGCTGTTCGGCTTCGGTGGCGATCTTGGCCAGGGCCTTTTCGGTCATGCCGGGGTAGTGTTCGAGGAACATCCCCGCCACATCGAGGCCGTCGTTGAAATCGCGTACATAACCGACAAAGCTCACCACCGCGCCCACGCCCACGTTGGCGGCGTGCATGGCGTTGACTTCGGCGCCGGGGTCAAAGGGTTGGGCTTGCACACGAATGGCCATGGTCAGCCTCCGGTCACGGGCGGGAAGAAGGCCACTTCATCACCGGCTTGCAACGGCTCGTCGAGGGCACACAGATCCTGGTTGCGCGCGCACATCAGGCTGGCTTCGTTAAGCACCTCGAAGCCCGGGTCAGCGGCCAGTGCCTGGCGCACGGCATCGACCGTGGCGAAGTCGCCTTCGACCTCCAGGGAGTCCAGGCCTACGGCCTCGCTGTAGCGTGCAAAAAACAGTACGTGGATGCTCATGCCTGGTCCGCCTTGAAATGCCCGCTTTTGCCGCCGAGCTTTTCCAGCAGGCGGATGTACTCGATGGTCATGCCGCGATCCACTGCCTTGCACATGTCGTAGATAGTCAACGCGGCGACGCTGGCGGCCGTCAGCGCTTCCATTTCCACGCCGGTCTGCCCGGACAGTTTGCAGCGGGCGATGATGTGCACGGTATTTTCCCCTTCGGCGGCCAGTTCAACCTTGACGCCCGTCAACATCAGCGGATGGCACAGGGGGATCAGGTCGCTGGTCTTCTTGGCCGCCTGGATCCCGGCGATGCGCGCCACGGCGAACACATCGCCCTTGGGGTGGGCGCCGTCGACGATCATTTGCAGGGTCTGGGGCAGCATGCGCACCCGTGCTTCGGCCACGGCTTCGCGGAACGTCACGGTTTTGTCGGTGACGTCGACCATATGGGCACGGCCCTGGGAATCGAGATGGGTCAGCACGGGGATACTCCTGATCAGAAGCCCCGATTGTAAACCCAACGCAGATCAAAAGGTGGGAGCGGGCTTGCCTGCGATAGCGGCGCGTCAGTCAACTTATCATCGACTGACCCACCGCTATCGCGGCGATGCGGCGACCCGACAAGCCCGCTCCCACACTGGGCGGTTATAGATGGGATTCGGCGTATTCGGCCAGAATCGAGCGAGGAACGCCCTGCAAGGCGATGTGCACGCCGTTCGGGAAGTCCTTGAAGCGTTCTGTCAGGTAGGTCAGCCCGGAGCTGGTCGCGGACAGGTAAGGGGTGTCGATCTGTGCCAGGTTGCCCAGGCACACCACTTTGGAACCGGCGCCGGCACGGGTGATGATGGTTTTCATCTGGTGCGGCGTAAGGTTCTGGCATTCATCGATCAGAATCAGACTCTGTTGGAAGCTGCGCCCCCGGATGTAGTTGAGGGATTTGAACTGCAACGGCACTTTGCTGAGGATGTAGTCGACGCTGCCATGGGTGTTTTCGTCATCCATGTGCAAGGCTTCGAGGTTGTCGGTGATCGCCCCCAGCCATGGCTCCATTTTTTCTGCTTCGGTGCCGGGCAAAAAGCCGATTTCCTGGTCCAGGCCCTGCACGCTGCGGGTGGCGATGATGCGCCGATAACGCTTGGTGACCATGGTCTGCTCGATGGCCGCCGCCAGGGCGAGGATGGTCTTGCCCGAACCCGCCGCGCCGGTCAGGTTGACCAGGTGGATGTCCGGGTCGAGCAGCGCGTACAGCGCCAGGCTCTGGTAGATATCACGCGGTTTCAGGCCCCAGGCTTCCTGGTGCAACAGGGGCTCCTGATGCAGGTCGAGGATCAGCAGCTTGTCGACCTGGATCTCTTTGATCCAGCCCACGAAGCCCTGCTCGTCGACGATGAATTCATTGATATGTACGGCCGGCAGGTTGTCGATCAGTTGCACCTGGTGCCAGGTGCGGCCATGGTCCTGGCGGGTCTCGACCTTGCTCACGCGGTCCCAGAACGAGCCGGTCATCATGTGATAACCACGGGACAGCATCGACACGTCGTCGACCAGTTGGTCGGTGCTGTAGTCCTCGGCAGCGATCCCACACGCTCGTGCCTTGAGGCGCATATTGATGTCTTTGGTCACCAGCACCAGGCGCAGGTCCTTGTCGCGCGCGTGCAGGTCGATCAGTTGGTTGATGATCTTGTTGTCGTTGAGGTTTTCCGGCAGCAGGCTGTTGGGTTCGCTGCGCTTGCTCATCAGGATCGACAGCAAGCCCTTGGGCCCGCTCTTGCCGCGCTGGATCGGTACGCCGACTTCCACATCCTCGGGCGAGGCTTCGCCCAGGGTCTTGTCGATCAGGCGGATCGCCTGGCGGCATTCGGCGGCCACGCTGTGGTGCCCGCTTTTGAGTTTGTCGAGCTCCTCAAGCACGATCATCGGGATGGCGACGTGGTGTTCTTCAAAATTGAGCAACGCGTTTGGATCGTGGATCAATACATTGGTATCAAGCACATAAAGGATTGGCTGGTCGGAAGAAGGGTTACGTCCATGATCATCCATACTCGGTCACCTTTGTGGGAGCCAGTCGACGCAATACCACAACAGTGCTGCGCCTCGATTCGACCACCGAATACACCACAAAGGGAGTCTGGGAAGACGCCACCTGTGTTGCAGGTTTCGGCGATCTGCCTTCGTAATACCGCAAAACCCATGACAGGAAAAAGCACTTTGACGCTTTTTTGAAGTTTATTTTTCAGGATGACGAATAGCACTGGCGGGCCGCCACGCACACCGCTAAAGTCGGAAGTCCGCCTGCATCGAAATGTCGCAGCAAATCACCCCGAAACCCCCTCATCCCCAACAGGGCCGGGCCTTTGCGCTTGTCAGCGAAACGCCTCCCGACAGTCCTGCCAACCCAGCCCACTTTGCGCCGTTGCCTGAAGCAATAAGGGCAATGCGACCCGCGCCTTATCCTGGGTGTCGTGGAACACAATCACCCCTTTGCGCCACAACAACATCAGCGTCAGCACGCGCTGGGCCGATTCGTCGGCCTTGAGCAGGCCGGGCTCATCCTGGGAGTCGATATCCCACAGCGCCACCTGCAGGCCCTGGCCCTGGAAGAAGCCCTGGCTGTCCGCCCGGCGCTGGCCATAGGGCGGGCGGAACAGCGGCACGTAGTTTTCCGGCAGCAGGTTCTGGGTCAGCGAGGCACTGCGGGTGATGGAGCTTTGCCAGTCGACCCAATGGCTGTGGGAGCGGTATTGCCAACCCTGGATGCCCACGCACTGGCCCTGGTACAAGGCCTGTACATCGGCGGCCGAGGTCTTTTCCAGACGGGTTTGCAGGCTGTTGCCCAAGGCAAAGAAGATTGCCGTCATTTTTTGCTTGCGCAGGTAGTCGGCCAGCCAGTCGGTGTTGCCGTTGAGCGGTGCCGGGCCGCCATCGAAGGTCAGTAAAAACAGGCGGTCGTTGAGCTCATCGCCATTGCGCTCGAAATCGCCATAACGCGCCACCTCGCTGCCGATCTGCGGGAACAGCGCGGCCTTGCGCAACAGCTCGTCCAGATAGCGCTGGTGAAACACGCGGCTGGGGCCGGCCCAGCCTATATAGAAGGACTGCTCGCTCACCTCGAACTTGCCGGCCTGCTCGCGCAGGTCGTCCATGTTGTCCACCAGGTAGCAGAATGAGGCGTCCTGTTCGCAGCTTTGCTGGGCGAATGTGTAGTTTTCCAGCAGCCGTTGCCAGAGGTGGCGGCGCAGGTCGTCAATGGCGCCCTGGTTGATGATCTTCAGCCCCAGGCGCTGCTTCAGCGCAGGTTCATCCAGGGCCTCGCTGGCCAGCAGGGTATTGGCGAACATAAGGATTTCGGCGCGTGATGCCACATCAAACAGCGCCGGGCTGCTGAGTTTTTCCGGCCAGGTGCCACGGTCCAGGGTCGCGACATCCACACTGGCCGCCTGGGCGCCCAGGCACGTCAGCCAGGCGCACACTAAAAGCGCAATTCGCACAACAGGTCTCCCCCTCCTGATTCGTCGGCCACTATAGCCGATCACTATCCTCCCACAGGGATAACCGTATGGCAGCTATTGGCGTGATAGGTGGAGTCCAACGCCCCAACCCCCTAGAATCCCCCGACGATTACAGGAGACGACTTCATGCTGACGGTGATTTCCCCCGCCAAAACCCTCGATTTCGAGACCCCGCCTGCGACCCAGCGCGTAACCCAGCCGCAATACCTCGACCACTCCCAGGTGTTGATCGAGCAACTGCGCGAGCTGAGCCCGGCGCAGATCAGCGAGCTGATGCATGTTTCCGACAAGATCGGCGGCCTCAACGCCGCACGTTTCGGCAGCTGGACCCCGGCCTTCACCCCGGCCAATGCCAAGCAGGCGCTGCTGGCCTTCAAGGGCGATGTCTACACCGGCCTCAATGCCCAGACCTTCAGCGACGCCGACTTTACCTACGCCCAAAACCACCTGCGCATGCTCTCGGGCCTGTACGGCCTGCTGCGCCCGCTGGACCTGATGATGCCGTACCGCCTGGAGATGGGCACCAAGCTGGCCAATGCCCGTGGCAAGGACCTGTACGCCTTCTGGGGCACGCGCATCAGCGAATGGCTCAACGAGGCCCTGGCCGAGCAAGGCGATGATGTGCTGCTGAACCTGGCGTCCAACGAGTACTTCTCGGCGGTCAAGCGCCCGGCCCTGAACGCACGGATCATCAACACCGAGTTCAAGGACCTGAAGAACGGCCAGTACAAGATCATCAGTTTCTACGCCAAGAAGGCCCGCGGCATGATGAGCCGCTTTGTCATCCAAGAGCGCATCAACGACCCGGCCAAGCTCAAGCAGTTCGATGTGCAGGGTTATCGCTTCAGTGCCGAGCAGTCCAAGCCGGATAAGCTGGTGTTTTTGCGCGATCACGCACCGGAGTAGGTCGACAGCACAGCGCGAGTCCAATGTGGGAGCTGGCTTGCCTGCGATAGCGGTGGGTCAGCAACACATTTGGCAACTGGCAGACCGCTATCGCAGGCAAGCCAGCTCCCACACTTCATCTGCATTTCCCCAATGAAATCGTCATTACTTTGACGCCAATAATATTTCTTCAGAATTACTAACGTTTCTTTCACTCGACATTCGTCAGTTTTTTTCGTAGTGGCACCACTTTTTTCAAACAGTAGTGGCATAAAACTATATCCCCGCGCCAACTCCCTATATCTACTAGCCCAATCCGCAAGTGCTATCAATATAGTACTAGTGCCATCTTTGCCAATATCTCAAGAAATTCCTAGAAACAGGATGAGCGGCCCGGAACTATGTCTCCCAGCGCCGCTCATACCACCGGTAACGATTATCTCTGTTCTTGTGCGATATGACTTACACAGTGACCAACGAAAGTAGCAAAGTTGTCATATATAACTTTGCCTCTTCGGTCTGATTATCAACTGTTTAGTTGAGGGCGGGCGATAAGGTTGCATAACCATCCCCTACAAGGCCAAGGCTGAGCCAGCCCAAGGCATTGATAGATAAGGGCTTAAAGCCCATATCAAGACCTTGCGGCACTGCCGCCAGCCCCTTCTTTGCGAAGGCTGGCTGCATTTCAGGGCAAGCCCCAACAACAAGGCCAAGTTGCGCACAACTTGAGTGCATTAGTTAGTCACTCGACTTTTAACATGCCTGTACGTGGCAGTGCTGTGTCTATTCACCGCATTCCCTAGTGCATGAGTGACGCTTGAAAACATGAACTCCGGCCATCTAATGGCGTGATAAAGATAGAGGTAAATGCGATGCGCATCAGCATATTTGGTTTGGGTTACGTGGGCGCAGTCTGTGCCGGTTGCCTGTCTGCACGGGGCCATGAAGTGGTCGGCGTAGACATTTCCAAGGATAAGATCGACCTGATCAACGCGGGCAAATCCCCCATTGTTGAACCGGGCCTGGGCGAACTGTTGAGCCAGGGCATTGCCAGCGGCCGGTTGCGCGGTACCACCGACTTCGCCGACGCCATCCGCGATACCGACCTGTCGATGATCTGTGTCGGCACGCCGAGCAAGAAGAACGGTGACCTGGAACTCAACTACATCGAGGCGGTATGCCGCGAGATCGGTTTTGTCCTGCGTGACAAGACCACCCGCCACACCATCGTGGTGCGCAGCACGGTGTTGCCCGGCACCGTGGCCAACGTGGTGATCCCGATCCTCGAAGACTGCTCCGGCAAAAAAGCCGGGGTCGACTTCGGTGTCGCGGTCAACCCGGAGTTCCTGCGCGAATCCACCGCCATCGCCGACTACGACCAGCCACCGATGACGGTGATCGGCGAGCTGGACAAAGCCTCGGGCGATGTCCTGCAGTCGCTGTACGAAGAGCTCGACGCACCGATCATCCGCAAGGACATCGCCGTTGCCGAGATGATCAAGTACACCTGCAACGTGTGGCACGCCACCAAAGTGACCTTCGCCAACGAAATCGGCAACATCGCCAAGGCCGTAGGCGTGGATGGTCGCGAAGTGATGGAAGTGGTCTGCCAGGACAAGACCCTCAACCTGTCCCAGTACTACATGCGCCCCGGCTTTGCCTTCGGCGGCTCGTGCCTGCCCAAGGACGTGCGCGCCCTGACCTACCGCGCCAGCGCCCTGGATGTGGAAGCGCCGCTGCTCAACTCGCTGATGCGCAGCAACGAGTCCCAGGTGCAGAACGCCTTCGACATCGTCTCCAGCCACGACAAGCGCAAGGTCGCCCTGTTGGGCCTGAGCTTCAAGGCCGGCACCGATGACCTGCGCGAAAGCCCGCTGGTGGAACTGGCGGAAATGCTGATCGGCAAGGGCTTTGACCTGAGCATCTACGACAGCAACGTCGAGTACGCCCGTGTGCATGGGGCGAACAAGGACTACATCGAAGGCAAGATCCCCCACGTGTCGTCCCTGCTCAACTCGGACTTCGACGATGTGATCAACAACAGCGACGTGATCATCCTCGGCAACCGCGACGAGAAATTCCGTGCCCTGGCCCAGCAAGCGCCGCACGGCAAGCAAGTGGTCGACCTGGTGGGCTTTATGGCCCAGGCCACCAGCGTCAGTGGCCGTACCGAAGGCATTTGCTGGTAACAGCAACGGCAAGTTTCAAGCTGCAAGTGTCCTGATCCCCAGCGCTTGCAGCTTGAAGCCTTCTTCACCTTCGGATGACGCTTATGTCCACGTTAAAACACGTACTACTGCAATCCACCGGCTGGCTGTTCTTTCTGAGCCTGCTGATGGGTCTCGCCCTGCTGCTGCCGGCGAGTACGTTCGACTCCGAGTCGAAGAATTTCATTTTCCTGATTGGCGCCGTAGGCATCTGGCGCTACTCGATGGGGGCTACGCATTTCTTTCGCGGCATGCTGTTTTTGTACGTGGTCTACCCGCACCTGCGGCGCAAAGTGCGCAAGCTGGGCAAGGCGGCGGACCCGTCCCACGTGTTCCTGATGGTCACCAGTTTTCGGATCGACGCGTTGACCACCGCCCAGGTTTACAGCTCGGTGATTCGCGAGGCCATCGAGTGTGGTTTCCCCACCACCGTGGTCTGCTCGCTGGTGGAAATGTCCGATGAGCTGCTGGTCAAGAGCCTCTGGGAAAAGATGAACCCACCGGCTCACGTCAAGCTCGACTTCGTGCGGATCGCCGGCACCGGCAAGCGCGACGGCCTGGCCTTCGGTTTCCGCGCGATATCCCGCCACCTGCCGGACGAGCGCGCCGTGGTGGCCGTGATCGATGGCGACACCGTGCTCGCCGAAGGCGTAGTGCGCAAGACCGTGCCGTGGTTCCAGCTGTTCGGCAATGTCGGCGGCCTGACCACCAACGAGTTCTGCGAAGTGCGCGGCGGCTACATCATGAGCGAGTGGCACAAACTGCGCTTCGCCCAGCGCCACATCAACATGTGTTCCATGGCCCTGTCCAAGCGCGTGCTGACCATGACCGGACGCATGTCGGTGTTCCGCGCCAGCGTGGTCACCGACCCCGGCTTTATCGCCGATGTGGAAAGCGACTCGCTGCAACACTGGCGCCTGGGCCGCTTCAAGTTCCTGACCGGCGATGACAAATCCAGCTGGTTCAGCCTGATGCGCCTGGGCTACGACACCTTCTACGTGCCGGATGCGGCGATCAACACCGTCGAGCACCCACCGGAAAAGAGCTTTATCAAGGCCAGCCGCAAGCTGATGTTCCGCTGGTACGGCAATAACCTGCGCCAGAACTCCCGGGCCCTGGGCCTGGGTATGCAGCGGCTGGGCCTGTTCACCAGCGTGGTGCTGTTCGACCAGCGCGTATCGATGTGGACCTCGCTGCTGGGCCTGACCGTGGCGATCATCGCCACCTTCAAGTACGGCGGGGCGTTCATCCTCGTTTACCTGCTGTGGATCGGCATCACCCGCCTGATCCTGACTCTGTTGCTGGCGTGCTCGGGGCACAAGATCGGCCCCGCCTACCCGATGATTCTCTATTACAACCAGATCATGGGCGCGCTGGTGAAGATCTACGTGTTCTTCCGCCTCGATCAACAATCCTGGACCCGCCAGGACACCAAACTGACCCGTGATTTGGAAAGCGCACAGCGTTGGTTCAACACCTGGTCGTCTCGGACCATGACCTTCTCCGCCGGCAGCATTTTCGTCGCCGTGTTGCTGATGATGGTCTGACCCTGCCAAGCCTGAATTAACTTAAGGAAATGCCCTGATGAACAGTCAAGTAAACGCCAATGTTGTCCACGAATCCGAAGCCCAGCGCCAACACGCCCGGGTGAAAATCCCGGCCAAGCTGCGCTTCTTCGGTGCCGACCGCACCCCCATGGAAGTACGGGTCATCGACCTGTCCGCCGGCGGCCTGGCCTTCAATGCCGCCCAACAACCGCTGAAGGTCGGCGAGGTGCACAAGGGCCGCCTGCAATTTGTCATCGACAACCTCGGCCTGGCGATGGACGTGGAGCTGATGGTGCGCTCCCACGACCGCCAGACCGGCCGCACCGGCTGCCAGTTCCAGAACCTGGATGCCCGGGATATTTCCACACTGCGTCACCTGATCACTTCGCACCTGTCCGGCGATATCGTGACCATGGGCGACGTGCTGGCGACCCTGCAGCGCGACAACTTCACCAAGGCACGCAAGGTCAAGGACAGCGGCAGCGGCATGAGCGCCTTTGGCCGCCTGCGCGCCGTGACCTTCAGCCTGGCGATCTTCCTGGTGGGCCTGGCGGCGTTCGGTTTTGTGTTCAAGTCGGTGTATGGCATGTACTTCGTCAGCCACGCCCAGGCCGGCCTGGTCAGCGTGCCGGGGATGAACGTGACCATGCCCCGCGACGGCACCGTGCAAAGCCTGATCAAGGACAACGGGGTTGCCGCCAAAGGCGCGCCACTGGCGACCTTCAGCACCAGCATGCTGGATGTGCTTAAGGGCCACCTGGACGAAGACCAACTGCAACCGGCCAAGGTCGAAGAGCTGTTCGGCAAGCAAATGACCGGCACCCTGACCTCGCCCTGCGACTGCATCGTCGCCCAGCAGTTGGTGGCCGACGGCCAATACGCGAGCAAGGGTGATGTGATCTTCCAACTGGTGCCGCGTGGCAGCCAGGCGAATGTCGAGGCGCGGTTCTCCTATCGCCAGTTCGCTGATGTGCGCCCTGGCACCCGCGTGAACTTCCAGGTGGCCGATGAGGAACAAGTGCGCACCGGCACCATCGTCAGCAGCACCAGCCTCAACAGCGCCGACCTGTCCTCGGATATCCGCGTGCAGATCAAGCCCGATACGCCGCTGGACAGCGCCTACGCCGGCCGCCCGGTAGAAGTGACCAGCGACCGCGGCCCATCCCTGAACTGGCTGATCGATAAAGCCATGGCTGCGGGTCTGTAACCATGACGACTCTAAAAACACTGCAATCGCTGTGGGAGCCCACTTCTGTGGGAGCCGGGCTTGCCCGCGATAGCATCGACTCGGTGCAGCAGGCAAACCGAGTCGCGCGCATCGCAGGCAAGCCAGCTCCCACAAAAGCTCGCCCGCACATGCGTCCTGTGGCGCTGCTGGCCTTGGCCGTCACACTGGCCGGTTGCGCCGGCCTGCCCGACCAGCGCCTGGCCAATGAAGCCCTCAAGCGTGGCGACACCGCCACCGCCGCGCAGAACTACCAGCAACTGGCCGAGCTGGGCTACAGCGAAGCCCAGGTCGGCCTGGCGGATATCCAGGTGGGCAGCCGCGACCCGGCGCAGATCAAGCAGGCCGAAGCCACCTACCGCGCAGCGGCTGATACATCGCCCCGCGCCCAGGCCCGTCTCGGTCGCCTGCTGGTGGCCAAGCCCGGCGCCACCGAAGCCGAGCATCGCGAAGCCGAAGGCCTGCTGAAAAAAGCCTTTGCCAATGGCGAAGGCAACACCCTGATCCCGCTGGCCATGCTGTACCTGCAATACCCCCATGATTTCCCCAGCGTCAACGCGCAGCAGCAGATCGATACCTGGCGCACCGCCGGCTACCCGGAAGCGGGCCTGGCGCAGGTGCTGCTGTATCGCACCCAGGGCACCTACGACCAGCACCTCGATGACGTGGAAAAAATCTGCCAGGCCGCGCTCAGCAGCACCGATATCTGCTACGTCGAACTCGCCACTGTCTACCAGAAGCGCGGGCAGCCGGAGCAACAGGCCGAACTGCTCAAGCAGCTGCAAGCCGACTACAGCCGTGGCACCGTCAGTGCCCAGCGGGTCGACAGTGTGGCCCGGGTGCTGGGCGATGCCTCACTGGGCAAGACCGACGAAAAGACCGCCCAGGCCCTGCTGGAAAAAATCGCCCCTGGCTACCCCGCGTCCTGGGTCAGCCTTGCGCAGTTGCTCTACGACTTCCCGGAACTGGGCGACGTCGAGCAGATGATGCAGTACCTGGACAACGGCCGCGCCGCCGACCAGCCCCGCGCCGAATTGCTGCTGGGCAAGCTGTACTACGAAGGCAAGTGGGTGCCGGCCGATGCCAAGGCCGCGCAAGCGCACTTCCAGAAAGCCCAGGGCCAGGAAGTGGCCGCCGATTACTACCTCGGGCAGATTTACCGCCGTGGCTACCTGGGCCAGGTCTACCCGCAAAAGGCCCTGGATCACTTGCTGACCGCCGCGCGCAACGGCCAGAACAGCGCCGACTTTGCTATCGCCCAACTGTTTTCCCAAGGCAAGGGCACCCAGCCCAACCCGCTCAACGCCTACGTGTTCAGCCAACTGGCGAAGATCCAAAACACCCCGCAAGCCAATGAACTGGCCGCGCAACTCGAACAACAACTGCCGCCTGCCCAACGCGCCGAAGGCCAGCGCCTGCTGCAACAAGAGCTGGCCGCCCGTGGCGCCTTGAGCCAAAGCACGCTGCAACTGCACGCCCTGCAAGAAGAAGACGGCGAGGAATCCCTATGAAACTCAATCCATTCGTCAAGGCCGGCATTGGCCTGTCCTTCGCCCTGCTGTGGTCATGCCCGACCCTGGCCGCGCTGACCGAAGACCAGAACTTCGGCCTGGAAGTGAAAATCACCGGCCAGTCCGAAGATGACCGCGACCTCGGCACCCAGCGCGGCGGCGACGTCAACGGTATCGGCCTGGATGTGCGCCCGTGGATCTACGGTGAACGCGGCGCCTGGAGCGCCTACGCCATGGGCCAGGCGGTGACGTCCAGCGACATCATCGAGACCGACACCCTGCAACAGTCCGATGGCGACACCACCGAGCAATCGAGCAACAACGACCGCAAGAGCAAAAAGAACTACCTGGCCCTGCGCGAGTTCTGGGTCGGCTACAGCGGCTTCACGCCCTACCCTGGCGAGATCCTCAAGTTGGGTCGCCAGCGCCTGCGCAATAACGACGGGCAATGGCGCGATACCAATATCGAAGCGCTGAACTGGACCTTCGACACCACCCTGCTCAAGGCCAATGTCGGCGTCGCCGAGCGTTTCAGCGAATACCGCACCGACCTCAAGGAGCTGTCCCCCGAAGACAAGGACCGCCGGCATTTCTACGCCGACGCGGCCTACCAGTGGACCCCGGGGCATTGGGTCGGCGTGCGCGGCCATCACACCCGTGATGACGGCAAGCTCGACTACCCGCAACCGGGCGTGGCCACCGACTCGCTGGACAAGCGCCAGAACGGCGACCTGACCTGGCTCGGCCTGGAAGCCAACAGCGACGCCTACAACTGGCGCAACACCAACACCGTCAACTACTGGGCCAGCGTCACCGGCATGCAGGGCGAGCGCAGCAATGTCAACGCCCTGAACGCCGACGGTAGCCGCCCGGCCAGCGCCAAGCGCAACACCGATGTCGATGGCTGGGCCACCGACCTCGGCGTGCGCCTGCGCCTCGACCCGCAGTGGCAAGTGGGGGCGGCCTATGCCCGCGCCAGCGCCGACTACGAACAGAACGGCCTGCAAAGCAACCGCTCGAACTTCACCGGCACGCAATCGCGGGTGCATCGTTTTGGCGAGGCGTTTCGCGGCGAAATGAACAATATGCAGTCCATGAGCCTGTTCGGTTCCTGGCAGTTGCGCGACGACTACGACGCCAGCCTGGTCTACCACAAGTTCTGGCGCGTGGACGGCAACCAGCCGGTGGGCAGCAATGGCATCGATGCGGTGCAGAACAACTACGACGATGTCACCGGCGCCGTGCTGTCCAGCGCCTCCCTGCCTCTGCAAGACGGTCAGAAAGACCTCGGCCAGGAGATGGACCTGGTGGTCACCAAGTACTTCAAGAAGGGCCTGCTGCCCGCCGCTCTCAGCCAGTCAATCGACGAACCGTCGGCCCTGGTGCGCTTTCGTGGTGGCGTGTTCAAGCCGGGCGATGCCTATGGCAAGCAAGTCGACTCGTACATGCACCGCGCCTTTGTCGACGTAGTCTGGCGCTTCTGATGGGAGCCTGCGCAATGAATCCTCACGCCCTCAAAGGCTCGGCCCTGCTCGCGGCGGCAATGCTGCTGGCGTGCGCCCCGGCCTTTGCCAATGTCGAGCCGCAGGTCAAGGCGCCCACCATCGCCAAGGAACTGCAACAGGCCAAGACCTACACCATCACCAGCCCGCCCACCGCGCCGCTGGAGCTGGCCAAGCCGGCGCTGCCGGACCTGTCGGGCTACACCGCACAAGCTGTGGCGAAAAAAATCGTACGCAACAAGGCCGGCAAGGTCAGCGTGCGCCGGATGATGCAGGAAAACGCCCTCAAGGACTTTATCGGCGGCGACAACAAGATGGCCGAATGGGTGGTGCGCCAGCACGGCATCCCCCAGGCGATCTTTATCGACGACGGCTACATGAACCTCAAGGACTTGCTCCAGAAGGTGCCCAAGCAGTACCTGAGCGAAACCTCGCCCGGCGTATTCCTGGCCAGGCTGCCGATTGTGGTCGGCGAAAAAGGCATCCTCGAAATCGACAGGCAGACCCAGGAATTGCGCCTGTCCCAGGAGGCCGGCGCGTTCCTGGTCAACGACGGCCAGCTGTTTGTGCGCGACACCAAGATCACCGGCTGGCGCGAGAAGAGCAACGGCCCGGCGACCTTCCGCTCACCCACGGAATTCCGCCCGTTCCTGCTGGCCTGGGGCGGCACCCAGACCTATATCGTCAACAGCAAGATGGCCAGCTTCGGCTATGCCAACAGCAAGTCCTACGGCGTGAGTATTTCCCAGTACACGCCGAACATGGCCAAGGTCCTCAAGCGCCCGGAGCCCACCGGCTGGATTGTCGATTCCGAGTTCTCGGACATGTGGTACGGCTTCTACTGCTACGAAACCACAGGTTTTGTGATCAAGGGCAGCACCTACAAAGACAATATCGTCTACGGCATCGACCCCCACGACCGTTCCCACGGCCTGATCATTGCCGACAATACCGTGTACGGCACCAAGAAGAAGCACGGCATCATCATTTCCCGTGAGGTCAACGACAGCTTCATCTTCAACAACCGCAGCTACGACAACAAGCTGTCGGGCCTGGTGATCGACCGTAACAGCGTGAACAACCTGATCGCCGACAACGAGATCTACCGCAACCACACCGACGGCATCACCCTCTATGAGAGCGGCGACAACCTGTTGTGGGGCAACAAAGTGATCAGCAACCGGCGCCACGGGATCCGCGTGCGCAACAGCGTGAATATCCGCCTGTACGAAAACATCGCCATGGCCAACGGCCTGACCGGGGTCTACGGGCACATCAAGGACTTGACCGACACCGACCGCGATATCGCCCTCGACCCGTTCGACGCCCAGGTCTCGCTGATCGTGGTCGGCGGCGAGCTGGCGGCCAATGGCAGCGGGCCTTTGTCCATCGACTCGCCCTTGAGCATCGAGCTGTTTCGCGTGTCGATGCTCGCCCCGACCAAATCCAGTGGCATCAGCTTCTCGGGGATTCTCGGCGAGCGCCAGGATGAAATTCTCGACCTGCTGGTGCGCCAACAGAAAGCCGTGCTGATCGACCCTGTCGAACGCCAGACCCAACTGCAGGACTGAGGATGACCTTTATGCACCCACACATGATCAAGCTGCTCAGCCTCTCGGGTTTGACCCTCGGCATCCTGGCCGCCAGCAGTGGCGCGCGCGCCGATGAAGCCAAGGCGCCGAGCTTTACCGCCGAGCCGTGCTGCAACCTGTGCCCCGCCGCTCACGACGCCAAGAACTACACCACCCGCTACCAGCAGAACTTCACCACCCTGGTACAGGCCCAGGGCGACTGGCTGTTCCGTACCCAGGAAGACCTGCGCACCGAATTCGACACCACCCCGGCCGGCTACAAACGCATGCAGCAACTGCACGATGCGTTCAAGAGCAAGGGCGTGGAACTGGTGCTGGTCTACCAGCCGACCCGTGGCCTGGTGAACCGCAACAAACTCAACCCGGCGGAAAAAGCCCGCTTTGACTTCGACAAGGCCCTGGGCAACTACAAGAACATGCTCGGGCGTTTTGCCAAGATGGGCTATGTGGTGCCGGACCTGTCGCCGCTGGCCAATGAGCAATTGCCCGACGAACTGCCGGCCCACGACTTCTACTTCCGTGGCGACCAGCACTGGACCCCATATGGCGCCCAACGCACCGCGAAAATCGTCGGCGCCAAGGTACGCGCCATGCCCGAGTTCGCCGGGATCCCCCAGCGCGAGTTCGAGACCAAGAAATCCGGGCGCATGGGCAAGACCGGCACCCTGCACAACATGGCCGGGCAGCTGTGTGGCACCAGCTACGCGATCCAGTACATGGACCAGTTCAGCACCGAGCCCAAGGGCGAAGCGGCGGATGGCGACCTGTTCGGCGATTCCGGCAACCCGCAGATCACCCTGGTGGGCACCAGCCACAGTGGCAAGAACTACAACTTCGCCGGGTTCCTGGAACAGGAAATCGGCGCCGATATCCTGAACGTCGCCTTCCCCGGCGGCGGCCTGGAAGGCTCGATGATCCAGTACCTGGGCAGCGAAGAGTTCCAGAAAAGCCCGCCGAAGATTCTGATCTGGGAATTCTCGCCGCTGTATCGCCTCGACCAGGAAACCACCTACCGCCAGATGATGGCCCTGCTCGACAACGGCTGCGAGGGCAAGCCGGCGCAGATGAGCGCCAGCACCACCCTCAAGCCGGGCAAGAACGAGTTGATGGTCAACAGCAAGAACATGGACCTGCGCAACAGCCGTCATCAGGTCGACATTCGCTTCGCCGATCCCTCGGTGAAAACCCTGCAAGCCACCCTCTGGTACATGAACGGGCGCCACGAGGACATCAAGATCGACAAGCCCGAAACAGCCGAGACCGACGGGCGTTTCGCCTTTGAACTGCGCACCGATGAAGACTGGGCCTCGCAGAACCTGCTGGCCGTGGAAGTGCAGGGCCCCGAAGCGGGTGCTGCGGCGCAGAAAGTCGAAGCGAAAATTTGCACACGCAACGTATTCCCAAGCGGCAGTCAGCAGACCGCGCAACTTGGGCAATGAGGTTACCTATGCAGAAGTTATTGATTCCCACGTTGCTGGGCCTGGCGATGTTTGCAGGTCACGTCAACGCCGCCGCGCCGCTGCGCCCGCCCCAGGGTTATTTCGCACCGATTGAAGCGTTCAAGACCGGCGACTTCAAGAATGACTGCGAAGCCATGCCGGCGCCCTATACCGGCTCGCTGCAGTTTCGCAGCAAGTACGAAGGCTCCGATAAAGCCCGTTCAACCCTGAATGTGCAGTCGGAAAAAGCCTTTCGCGACAGCACTGCCGATATCACCAAGCTGGAAAAAGACACCAGCAAGCGGGTGATGCAGTTCATGCGCGACGGGCGCCCAGAGCAATTGCAATGCACCCTGGACTGGCTGGCGAGCTGGGCCAAGGCCGATGCGTTGCTGTCCAAGGACTTCAACCACACCGGCAAGTCGATGCGCAAATGGGCGCTGGGCAGCATGGCGTCGGCCTATGTACGCCTGAAGTTTTCCGAGTCGCAACCGCTGGCCAAGTACCCGCAGCAATCGCAGCTGATCGAAGCCTGGTTCAACAAACTGGCCGAGCAAGTGGTCAGCGACTGGGACAACCTGCCCCTGGAAAAAACCAACAACCACTCGTACTGGGCCGCCTGGTCGGTGATGGCCACGTCCGTGGCCACCAACCGGCGCGATCTGTTCGATTGGGCAGTCAAGGAATACAAGGTCGGGGTCAACCAGGTGGATGACCAGGGCTACCTGCCCAACGAACTGAAGCGCCAGCAACGGGCCCTGGCCTATCACAACTACGCCCTGCCGCCACTGGCGATGATCGCCAGTTTCGCCCTGGTCAATGGTGTGGATGTGCGCGGTGAGAATAACGGCGCGCTCAAGCGCCTGGGCGACAAGGTGCTGGCCGGGGCCAAGGATCCAGAGCTCTTCGAGCAAAAGAACGGCCAGGAGCAGGACATGCAGGACCTGGAGCAGGACGCGAAATTCGCCTGGCTCGAACCGTTCTGCACCCTCTACACCTGCGCCCCGGACGTACTGGAGCGCAAGCATGAGATGCAGCCGTTCAAGACCTTCCGCCTGGGTGGCGACCTGACCAAGGTCTACGACCCGGCGTATGGCCGCTGATCGTTCCCACGCTCCGCGTGGGAATGCAGCACGGGACGCTCTGCGTCCCACAGCGTGACGCAGAGCGTCACAAGAGGCATTCCCACGCAGAGCGTGGGAACGATCGCCCTCCCCGTTTGTTCGTGGGGGGTTTGGGGGGGCCGTTGGCCCTTGACTGTTGGTTAAACATGGAGAGATCGGGATGGTTTTCTCGTCCAATGTGTTCCTGTTTCTGTTCTTGCCGATCTTTCTCGGCTTGTACTATTTGAGCGGGCAACGCTATCGCAATCTGCTGCTGCTGATTGCCAGCTATGTGTTCTACGCCTGGTGGCGGGTGGACTTCCTGGCGCTGTTCGCCGCCGTGACCCTGTGGAACTACTGGATCGGCCTCAAGGTCGGTGCCGCAGGCGTGCGCACCAAGCCGGCCCAGCGCTGGCTGCTGCTCGGCGTGGCGGTCGACCTGTGCATCCTCGGCTACTTCAAGTACGCCAACTTCGGCGTCGACAGCATCAACCTGATGATGAAATCGGCGGGCCTGGAGCCATTTATCCTGACCCACGTACTGTTGCCGATCGGGATCTCGTTCTACATCTTCGAGTCCATCAGCTACATCATCGATGTGTACCGCGGCGACACCCCGGCCACCCGCAACCTCATCGATTTTGCGGCGTTCGTGGCGATCTTCCCGCACCTGATTGCCGGCCCCGTGCTGCGCTTTCGCGACCTGGCCGACCAGTTCAACAACCGCACCCACACCCTGGATAAATTCTCCGAGGGCTGCACGCGGTTCATGCAGGGCTTTATCAAGAAGGTGTTTATCGCCGACACCCTGGCGGTGGTGGCCGATCATTGCTTTGCCCTGCAAAACCCCAGCACCGGTGATGCCTGGCTCGGCGCGCTGGCGTATACCGCACAGCTGTATTTCGACTTCTCCGGCTACAGCGACATGGCCATCGGCCTGGGCTTGATGATGGGTTTCCGCTTTATGGAAAACTTCAAGCAACCCTATATCAGCCAATCGATCACCGAGTTCTGGCGGCGCTGGCATATCAGCCTGTCCACCTGGCTGCGCGACTACCTGTACATCACCCTGGGCGGCAACCGCAAAGGCACGCTGACCACCTACCGCAACCTGTTCCTGACCATGCTGCTCGGTGGCCTGTGGCACGGTGCGAACATCACCTACATCCTCTGGGGCGCCTGGCATGGCATGTGGCTGGCGATTGAAAAAGCCATCGGCCTCAATACCTCGCCACGCAGCTTCAACCCGGTGCGCTGGGCCTTCACCTTCCTGCTGGTGGTGATGGGCTGGGTGATCTTCCGCGCCGAAAACCTGCACGTCGCCGGGCGCATGTACGGCGCGATGTTCAGCTTTGGCGAGTGGTCGCTGTCGGAACTCAACCGCGCCAACCTCACCGGCCTGCAAGTGGCAACCATGGTGGTGGCCTACGCCACGCTGGCGTTCTTCGGCCTGCGCGACTTCTACAGCAATCGCCCGGCCGACAAGGCCAAGCCGGCTGACCCGAGCCTGATCAAGGCCGTGCCTGGGGATAACCCCGGCAGTATCCAGGAGCCTGGTTTCAGCGTCGGCAGCAACGCCGCCGTGCAACCGGCCTACTGGACCGCCGACTGGCCACGCTACGCCATGCGCGCCCTGATCCTGCTGCTGTTCGTGGCGTCGATCCTGAAACTCTCGGCGCAAAGCTTCTCGCCGTTCCTTTACTTCCAGTTCTGAGGGAGCCGACCATGACCCGTTCATTCCGCATCCTCTACGCCGCGCTGTTCATGGCCCTGCTTGTGGTCCTGGGCGCGTGGTCGCTACGCAGTTTCTTCGGTTTCAGCACCCACGCCGACGCCACCGTGCTCAACGGGCGCTGGGCCAAGGCGGTCGAGACCCATTATGACGATGAGTTCCCGATCAAGCGCCTGGGCACCAACCTCTGGGCCGCCCTGGACTACAAGCTGTTCAACGAAGGCCGTCCCGGCGTGGTGCTGGGCCGCGACCACTGGTTGTACAGCGACGAGGAGTTCAACCCCGCCGTCAACCAGGAGCAGAACCTGCAAGACAACTACGCCCTGGTCGAAGGCGTGCGCCAGGCTCTCAAGGCCAAGGGCGTGCAGTTGGTGATGGCGATTGTCCCGGCCAAGGTGCGTCTGTACCCCGAGCACTTGGGCGACGTGCAGCCGGCGAGCATTCATGCCGGGCTCTACCAGGACTTTCATGCCCGGGTGGCCGCCGACCAGATCATCGCCCCTGACCTGCTGGGCCCGTTGCAACAGGCCAAGCTGCATGGCCAGCAGGTGTTCCTGCGCACCGACACCCACTGGACCCCGGAGGGCGCCGAAGTCGCCGCCAAACAACTGGCCCGTGTGATCAACGCCAAGACCCTGCTCAGTGGCGAGCCCCAGCATTTTGTCACCGACGCCGAGGGCATCGTCCCCCACAGCGGCGACCTGCGCCTGTTCCTGCCCCTGGACCCACTGTTTGAAAACCTGATGCCGCCCAAGGAGCCCCTGCAAAAACGCGTGACCCACGCCGTGCAAGCCCAGGCCGCAGGCGACGATGCGCTGTTTGCCGACAGCGAGATGCCGGTGGCCCTGGTGGGCACCAGCTACAGCGCCAACCCCAACTGGAACTTCGTCGGCGCCCTGAAGCAAGCCCTGGGCAGCGACGTGGTGAACTACTCCGAAGACGGCCACGGCCCGATCCTGCCGATGCTCAGCTACCTGAAAAGCGCTGACTTCAAGAACAGCCCGCCGCAAGTGCTGATCTGGGAGTTTCCGGAACGCTATCTGCCTGTGAACAACGAAATCGGCGAGGCCGACCCCAAGTGGGTCGCGCAACTCAAACAAGCCGGTACGCGCCAACAAAACATGGCCAGTAACCACCAAACATCCGAGACGCCCGACCGGGCGCAAAACTGAAAGAGAGGTAACTCATATGACTTTCACTACAACTGCGCGTCGTCTCGCCAAGCCCCTGGCCCTGGCCATCGGCATGAGCGTCGTATCAATGTCCGCCTCCGCCGGCGACGCCGCCCTCTACGGCCCTGTCGCGCCGAAAGGCTCCAGCTTCGTGCGCCTGTTCAACGCCAGCAACCAGGAAGTCAGCGCCAGCGTCGGCAACACCGCGCTGAGCGACGTCGCGCCGCTGGCCAGCAGTGACTTCAGCTTCCTGCCGGGCGGCGACTACAGCGCCAAGGTCGGCAGCCAGAACGTCACGGTCAAGCTGGCCGCCGATCACTACTACACCCTGGTCAACAGCGGCACTGGCCAGCCGCAGTTGATCGAAGAACCGCCGTTCAAGAACAAGCAAAAATCCCTGGTGCGCGTGCAGAACCTCAGCGACAAGGCCCTGACCCTGAAGACCGCCGACGGCAAGACCGACGTGGTCAAGGCCGTGGCCGCCAAGGGCCGTGGCGAGCGCGAGATCAACCCGGTGAAGGTCAGCCTGGCGCTGTACGACGGCGACAAGAAGGTCGGCGACGTGAAGCCGGTGGCGCTGGAGCGTGGTGAGGCGGCGGTGCTGTATGTCATGGGCTCCGGTTCGAGCCTGTCGCCGGTGTGGGTCAAGCGCCCGGTGTCGACCCGCTAACTAGATGTTGAATTGACGCATACCCCCTGTGGGAGCGGGCTTGCTCGCGATGCAGGCGACTCGGTGTCTCAGTTGCACCGAGGTGATGCCTTCGCGAGCAAGCCCGCTCCCACAGGCTCTGACCCAAATCGATTCAAGGAGAAACACCCATGATCCCAGTAATCCTTTCCGGTGGTAGCGGCTCACGTCTTTGGCCGCTTTCGCGTAAACAGTTCCCTAAGCAGTTCCTGGCTCTGACCGGCGAGCACACGCTGTTCCAGCAGACCCTGGAACGCCTGGTGTTTGAAGGCATGGACAGCCCGATCGTGGTCTGCAACAAGGACCATCGCTTTATCGTCAATGAGCAGTTGAGCGCCCGTAAGCTGGAAAGCCAGCGCATCCTGATGGAGCCGTTCGGGCGCAACACCGCGCCGGCCGTGGCCCTGACCGCGATGATGCTGGTCAACGAAGGCCGTGACGAGCTGATGCTGGTGCTGCCGGCCGACCATGTACTGGACGATCAGAAAGCCCTGCAACGCGCCCTGGCCCTGGCCACCGTGGCCGCCGAGCGTGGTGAGATGGTGCTGTTCGGCGTGCCGGCCACCCGCCCGGAAACCGGTTACGGCTACATCAAGTCCACCAACGATTCACTGCTGCCCGAAGGCGTCAGCCGGGTGCAGCAGTTCGTGGAAAAACCCGATGAAAAACGCGCCGTCGAGTTCGTCAAGAGCGGCGGTTACTTCTGGAACAGCGGCATGTTCCTGTTCCGCGCCAGCCGCTTCCTCGAAGAGCTGAAAAAGCACGACCCAGACATCTACGACACCTGCGTGCTGACCCTGGAGCGCAGCGAGCAGACCGCCGATACCGTGACCTTCGACGAAGCCACCTTCGCTTGCTGCCCGGACAATTCCATCGACTACGCGGTCATGGAAAAAACCCAGCGCGCCTGCGTGGTGCCGCTGAGCGCCGGCTGGAGCGACGTGGGTTGCTGGGCCTCGCTGTGGGCGGTCAACGACAAGGACGCCAACGGCAACGTGACCAAGGGCGACGTGGTGATCCAGGACAGCAAGAACTGCATGATCCACGGCAACGGCAAGCTGGTATCGGTGATCGGCCTGGAAAACATCGTGGTGGTGGAAACCAAGGACGCGATGATGATTGCCCACAAGGACAAGGTCCAGGGCGTCAAGCAGATGGTCAACACCCTCAACGAACAGGGGCGCAGCGAGACCCAGAACCACTGCGAGGTCTACCGCCCGTGGGGCTCCTACGACTCGGTGGACATGGGCGGGCGTTTCCAGGTCAAGCACATCTCGGTCAAGCCGGGCGCGTGCCTGTCACTGCAGATGCACCACCACCGCGCCGAACACTGGATCGTGGTCAGCGGCACCGCCGAAGTGACCTGCGACGAGAACGTGTTCCTGCTCTGCGAGAACCAGTCCACCTACATCCCGATTGCCTCGGTGCACCGCCTGCGCAACCCGGGCAAGATCCCGTTGGAAATCATCGAAGTGCAATCGGGCAGCTACCTGGGCGAGGACGATATCGAGCGCTTTGAAGATATCTACGGGCGCTCGACCCCGGTTGAGCGTGGTGTATCGGTGAAAACCATCGCGCAGTAACACCGCAGAACAAAAAGCCCTCGCCCAGCCCATTGCGTCCCCTATCCGCAGTGGGTTGGGTGGGGGCTTTTTCTATGGGTGCCACGGCACGCAACGGCAGCGATCACCCACATAGCGTTGCCCCTTTACTCGAAATAGTTCTTGAAGGTGTTCGGCCCCAAATACAAAAAATTCGATGGCGTCAGCTTGATTGCCTTGGCCATCTTGAGCTCACGGAACTGACTGCCCTGCGTGACCGCGCCTATCTCCACGGGCGCCTGGTCAGAGCTGAAGATCACCATATAGTCGCCACTGCCCACATAGCGTTCATTCCCTAAAAACAACAGGGTCTCAACGTTTTCACTGTTGAATTGCTGGCCTGGAGGGTTAACGTACACGCCGCCCTTTGAACCCGCGCGCCTTTCACCACGCGCCAAATCATTAATGCTGCGCTCGCGGGCAATCGCTTCGGCGCCTTCCTTGCTGGTGTAGTGAATGTAAACCGGCTTGCCGTTGTAAGTGCCCGAATCCACTATCGATTGCCAATCCTGATGATTGGCCAAGGGTTGATTCGCTGTTGAGCTTGATGCCAGCGCGCCTTGCCCGGCTGGGCGTTCTTGGCCCGCGCTCATGTTCTTACCGGTTTTTTTGTTGCCCCCCACTGTCCTGCTCGGGATCCATTCGTTATTGGCATCCGCCTCGACGGTCAAGACGGTTTTACGGGTCTGGGGATCTATAATCTCGACATAGTTGTCACTGAGTTTGAAATCGCTTCTGACCTCATACGTCTTGGCAACACCTGACTGATCGGTATACCGGATAAACCAACGATCGGTTCCCGTCTCGTCCTTGTATTGATAAATCCCTTTGGTATTGACCGTACTCTTGGCCAGCAATGACTCGCCATCCTCAACGGCGTAGGCGCTGATATTGCCCGCTTGTGACGGTTGCAGACGATTGGACGCCTCGGAACCAATGTCGCCAGGGCCAGATGCGGGTTCGGGTGCAGATTCGAGGGGTGGGTCAATACCTAATGGCTCTTCTTTGGGCAGGGCAAAGGGATCTTCGGCTGTTGAGCCGACACCGATAGAAGAGAACAAGGTATTGAGCAGCCCGTCGAATGTCTTCGATGCCCCGTCATGACGTTCGGCCTGGGTGTCGCCCGACGCCTCTTTTTCGCTGCCCAGCACGACTTCCGTGAGGCCTGTGAGGACAGCGGCAGCGGCGACCGGCGCCCCCAGCGGCGCCAGCTTAAGCAGCAATTGGGCACCGACCGAGATATCGTTGAGCCAGGTGTCACGCGTGACCTCGCTGTTGGATTTGATCGCGGTGTCTGCATCGTCTTTCATGCGCTGCTGGCCTAGATCCGCCATGTGACTGAACACATCACCCTTGATCGCGAAGTTGCCGCGATCAATGACGTTGCCCTCCTGATTGCTGACGCTTCCCGTACCGAGATACTCCAACGTTGCATCAAGGCCTTTTTTAGGACGGATATCAGGGGCCAGGGATATCAGCGGCACGATTGCCGTAAATAAGGCACCGCCAAACCCCCCGGTCTCTCTGTTCTGCCGATCCGCCAGCGAGAAGTGCGACTCCAGGGCTGTGAGCGACTGCGGTGTCTTGGCTTGATCGCTGACCCATTGATCCATTTTTTCCAGCGAGGCGAATTTGAGGAAGGCCGGCTGGGCGTCAGGTATATAGAGAATCTGCACGCCATCCGGGCGACCGTTGACATATTTTGCGGGCCCCTCGCTGGGCAGGGTAAAACGCACAATGTCACTGGACTGGAACCCATTGATATCGAATGCATGGGCCTGGACATCACCGGTTACCGGGGATTTCGCCTGCAATTTGTCGACCGTCAGGGGCTGCTCTTCAGTGATTTCCTCACCGGTAACCGCCTTCATCAGCCGTCTGTAGTCGCTTCTGGTGAACTCATGCTCGGGTGGCTGCAACGCTCGTTCGGCAGGTAACTTGGCTTCCTGGGACTTGAGTTGCGCGCTTGCCTTATAGAGGAATATGCCTTTCTGGACGGTGCGGTAATCCTCGGCGTGGCCTTTCCAGAAATTGTCGATTTTGCCCGACATGGTCGTCTGGAAATCGGACTCCCAGAGGGCCTTCATAAAGCTCGACGGCGCCAGGGGGATTTGGTTATGGGCGCCGTAGCCGCCTTTTGTACTTTGCCCGGGGCCGTCTTTATACAAACCCGCTTGCGAGTCCAGGCTGCCGGGAACTCCGTCGGACTCGGAAAAGTTCTTCAATACCGCATCGGTCAAACTGATTGAAGAAGAGGGTTCCTCATTCATGTGTTCCCAACCGGTAACGGTTGCCGCAGATTGCGAGCCGTTGAAACGATTCAAATAAGTCTTATCGGCGTCCACATGGGTTCCGGTCAACTGGAACACAATCTCTTCCGCCCGCTTTTTGGCTTCTTTGCGCACATCGGGAAATGCCGCAGCCGTCCCCAACGCCACCGTTTTGAATTTGGCTTTCTCGGCATTGGCCTTGGCAACTCGCTCGGTAATGACGGCGTAAGCATTCGAGGGGCTGGTAGGCGCCAGGGACGAGAGGGTCTGCCTGAGTTGGATAAGCTCCTCGCGGTTTTGCGGAAGGCTCCAACCATTGGCCGTGATGTATTGCGCAAGGCTGACTTGCAGTATCGGGCCCGAGTGTTGCGCATCGGGCGCCAGTTGTACCTTGGCGGCCTGCAGGGCCGGGAGGATATGCTCATTGGAGACACGCCCCGTGGTAATGCCTTCCTCCAGCCCTGCCAGTGTCAGGGTCAGCGTATTACGGTGGTCCAGGTCACTGCTGCCTGCACGGGGGGTTGATTGCCCAGTGGAGGTAGACGTTACTGGGCGGCTCTCGTCGGCAGGAGCGAAGGTCTGATAAGCAGGAAGAGAAAAGTTTTGTATGGATAAGCTCATGAGGTTTGCTCTCGGTATGTATAAAAAAACCGCAGAACAACGGAGGTCAGTCTGTGGCTGTATATACATCTGTGAGGCGAACAACAGCATTGATTCCCGCACCAAGGTAACGTGGAATGTCCATTTGCGGGCAATCGCAACCCGATAGGCAACTGCATGCCGTCAACGGTACGATGGCTCATCTCTCCACGAGGCTGCCCCCATGTTTTTCGGCGTTTTGCTGATCGTCACCTGGCTGATCCTGTTGCTGCGCTACCCGGCCAGGGCGTTGCCAGTCTCCCTCGCCGCCGCAGTGGGCCTGGGCTGCGTGGCGCTGTGGGTGGTCTGGCTGGACAACCGCGAAGCCGCGCAACTGGCGCGCCTGGAACTGCGCATCACCTACACCCCCGAACAGTGCCCCGCCGACCGCCCCCTGCAGCTCACGCTCAACAACGGCAATGACGTGCCCCTGACCGAACTGCGCTGGCGCGTCGCCGCCTACGCGCCGGGTGACACGGTGAACCTGGCCGATAACGTCTACGCCGCCCCACGCTATCGCGGCCCCGGCGAGTTGCAGGCCGGCGCCACCTGGGAAGACTGCCTGCCAGTGCCGCCATTGCGCCCTGGCTACCGCCCGCAAACCCTGGAGTTTCGCGCCGAGCACCTGCAAGGCAGCTTCTGCGACTAACAACCACAAAGGATTGATCCATGCCCAACGTACTTATCACCGGTTGCTCCAGCGGCATCGGCCGCGCCCTGGCCGATGCCTTCAAGGCCGCAGGCTACGACGTCTGGACCAGCGCCCGCCGCCCTGAAGATGTCGCGGCACTCCAGGCTGCCGGCTTCCAGGCCGTGCAACTGGATGTCAATGACGGGCCGGCCCTGGCACAACTGGCCGGGCACGTGGGGGAGCTGGATGTGCTGATCAACAACGCCGGCTACGGCGCCATGGGCCCACTGCTCGATGGCGGCACCGAGGCCCTGCAGCGCCAGTTCGAGACCAACGTGTTCGCCATTGTCGGCGTGACCCAGGCCCTGTTCCCCGCCCTGCGCGCGCGCAAGGGGCTGGTGGTGAATATCGGCAGCGTGTCCGGGGTGCTGGTCACGCCGTTTGCCGGTGCCTACTGCGCCTCCAAGGCCGCCGTGCATGCCTTGAGCGACGCATTGCGCATGGAGCTGGCGCCGTTTGGCGTGCGGGTGATGGAAGTGCAGCCGGGGGCTATCGATACAAGTTTTGCAAAAAACGCCGGCGCCCAAGCCGAGCTGTTGATCAACGAGAAGTCGCCATGGTGGCCATTGCGTGATGGCATTCGTGCGCGCTCCCAGGCCTCCCAGGACAAACCAACCCCGGCCAGCCTGTTTGCAGCGGATGTGCTCAAGGCAGTGCAACAGAGCCAACCACCGCGCCTGCTGCGTTCGGGCAATGGCAGCCGGGCGTTGCCGTTGATGGCCGCACTGCTGCCCAAGGGGGTGTTGGAGACGGTGTTGAAGAAGCGGTTTGGGCTGGGTGGGGCACTTTGATCACGGTGGCGAAGCTTGCCCCCTTTCCACAGGGTTTGCGCTATTTCATAAAATCAATAAACGCCCGCACCTTGAGCGGCAAATGCCGCGTGTCCGGGTACAGCGCATACACCCCTTGGGAGGCGAAGCGATGATCCGGCAACAGGCGCACCAATCGCCCCGCGTCCAGGTCCTCCTGCACCAACCACTGCGGCAGAATCGCCACGCCATGGCCGCGCACGGCAAATGCTTGAAGCACGGCGGCACTGTCAACCACCAGCGCACTGGGAGCCGAGCGATATTGATGCTCACAACCTGCCGGATCGGTCACGCTCAGTTCGGTCAAGCGGCCATGCCCCAGCCTGGGCAGTTGCTCAAGTTCATCCAGCGTATGAGCAGTACCCGTGCCGGGCGCCGCAACGGCAAATACCTGATAGGTGGATAACTGCACCGCCCGATGATTGGAGTCCAGCAGGCGCCCCAGCCGAATCGCCACGTCGAAGCGTTCGCAGATCAGGTCGGCATGGGTGGAGGATGTGGATAAGTGAATCTTGAGGTCCGGGTGCAGGCGGCGAAAGCCTTCCACTGCCGGGGCGACCACCGCCAGCGCATATTCGACGGTGGTGGTGATGCGCAGTGTGCCCTTGAGCTGGGCATGTTCAGAACGGGCCTCTTCCACCGCCAGCCGCGCCTCTTCGAGCATGCGTGTGCAGCGCAGGTAGAAACGCTCGCCGGCCTCGGTGAGCGCCAGTTGGCGGGTCGTGCGGGTCAGCAGGGTAACGCCCAGTTCGGCTTCCAGGCGCTTGAGATTGAAACTGACCACCGCACGGGTCTGGCCCAGCAGATCGGCAGCCGCGGTCAGCGAGCCGGCCTCGACCACGGCCTTGAAAGTGTCGAATCGGTCCAGGCTGACCATGGCGCAGGGCCCCGTTTGTCAAAATAATTTTGACAAACTAACAGGTAAAGCCGTGTATCCCAAGCCCTGCAACCGGCCTACCCTGCCCGCCTCAACTGCCGGATCGCCCTATGACCTATCCCTCGAAAGTCGCCTGGATCTTTTTACTGGGCTTGGCCCTGGACCTGGTGAACATGTTTGTCGCCACCGTTGCCTACCCGGATATCGCCCGGGAGCTGCACGCCTCTGTCACGCAATTGGCCTGGGTCAGCAATGCGTACCTGCTCGGCCTCACCGTGATTATCCCGCTGAGCGTATGGCTCGCCGCAGCAGTGGGCGAACGGCGGTTGATCGCCGCGAGCCTGGGGCTGTTTGGCATGGCGTCGGTGCTGGTGGGCCAGGCCGAGTCGATCCAGGCGCTGATCGGCTGGCGGCTGTTGCAAGGCTTGGGCGGCGGGTTGCTGATACCGGTGGGCCAGGCCCTGGCGTATCGACACATTGCCCCCGGGCAGCGCCACCAACTGACAGCCCGAGTGATGTCGGTGGCGCTGCTGGTCCCGGCGCTCTCCCCGGCGCTGGGCGGCTTGCTCGTCGACAGCGTGTCGTGGCGCTGGATCTTCTATGCCAACCTGCCATTGGTCCTCCTGACCCTGCTGCTGGCCTTGCTGTGGATAACACCCGATGTGCCCGCCACCGTGCGGCCGGCCCTGGCACTGGGGAGCCTGTTCAAACAACTCGGTAGCCCGATGCTGCGGGTAGCGATGTTGGTGTATCTATTCATCCCCGGTGTGTTTATCGGCACCAGCCTGGTCGCCATCCTCTACCTGCGAGGCCTTGGATACGACGCGACACGCACCGGGGCCTTGATGCTGCCGTGGGCACTGGCCTCAGCCCTGGCGATCTACCTGGGCAAGCAACTGTTCAGCCGTTGTGGGCCCAAGCCATTGCTGCTGGCCGGCATGGCCTTGCAAGGTGGCGGCATCCTGCTGCTCACGGCTGCCCAGCCCGCCCTGATTATCTGCGCCTATGCCCTGATGGGCCTGGGTGGCAGCCTGTGCAGCAGCACCGCGCAGACCCTGGCGTTCCTGGATATCCCCACCGAACGCATGGGCCACGCCAGCGCGTTGTGGAATATCAATCGACAATTGAGTTTTTGCCTCGGTGCGGCGGCACTCAGCGCCGTGCTCTCGGCCTCGGATTCCTTCACCATGACCTTCACGATCGCGGCAGCCCTGACACTGCTGCCGCTCTTGGCAGTGCTACGCCTGGATGCCTCCAGGGTACGGGCACTGCTTCACCCAGCCAGCGAGCCTGCGCAATGATTGACTACAGCGATTTTTTTGCAGAAGTGATCCAGACCCACATCGAGATCGAGCAATGGTTTGCAGGCACAGCCCCTGAAGGCACGTTGCACACTCTACTGGCGCGCTTCTCCCCCGAGTTCAGCATGATCGCCCCCACTACCGGCGCACGGGTCAATACCGCCGGGGTCCATGCCCTGTTCACTCGCCTGGGCGGCATGCGGCCCGGGTTGAAAATCACCTTGAGTGAACTGGCAGGCATCGACCGCCATGCGCACGGTGCCACGCTGACTTATCGTGAGCATCAGGTTGATCACAGCGGCACCCAGACAGACCGCCGGGCCACCGTGGTGTTCGAGCAACAGGCCAGTGGCTCGCTGCTGTGGCGGCATCTGCATGAGACCTATATCCAGGGCCAATAACCCTCCCTTGTAGAGGCCGGCTCCTACGGCAATCCGCGAACTAGCTGACATCATTCGCCGGGCTCAGTCTTCAGGCTCTTTCCCCTCTGCCCAGGGGAAGGTGAATGGATGCTCACGGATGTTCTCAACAGCGGCGTGCCCGGCGCCCACACCGCAACCCGCCAAAGACTGACCAGCCTGCTGGACTTGCCAAAACTCTATCGAACCATTGACGCCAACCCCGCTATCGTCGGGGCTGGGGTGGTGCATATCGGCAGTGATTATCAGGTGACGGTACTGCGCGAGTTTGTGCCGTTGTGCAGTATCACGCCCAAGCGGGTGATTTTGCGGGAAGTAACCGGACCAATAATGACTGCCGATGAATATGCGCACTTGGCTGTGAACTCGTCTCGTGAATCACAGCTGTGGCAGGAGGCATCGGGGATGGCATTTTCCTGTGTAGGCGCTGTGATTGGAGTCGTTGTTGCAAAATTAGGTATTGCAGCAGCGCCCTTCAGTGCAGGAGCAAGCCTTGCACTAACCTCCATCGCGTATACAGGTACTGCTGCCAGCGGCGCACAGTGCTTGAATGGTGTATGGCGGACCCGCAACGAGTTGGATAACCCAGCCAAAAATGATCAATACGACAAGCTAAGTTGGTACCAGACAATGACCGTTGCCTTGGACGGTATTTCATTAGTAGGCGCAGGCACCACTATGTTTGCTAGCGTCAAAACAGTGATGACAATCAAGGGGGCAACCGGCCGCAACATGACGGATATTCTGCGGCGTATGAGCCGTCAAGAACGAGCAAAATTGACCGATGAAGTCCTACGACTGAAGAACCCTCGCCACCCCCGCGAGATAATCCGTCTGAAGCAGTTAGCCGGGCAATTACCCAAACGCTACAGCAACCCCCAGTTGCGTCTGGACATACTCACCCAAATTACCGATCAGGTTGGAGCAGCCTTGGCAGTAACAGGTAGTGCGACATCTGGAAACATCAATCATATAGTCATAGGGCTATATGAGGAGCTCGACAACAATGACTTATAGCGTCGACCCGTTACGTGAACATCTGATCTGGCGCCGTTACGCCTATCGCTTTCTACCATCATTTGGCGGTGCCATGCTGCTTAGTCTATTCAGCATTGGAAGTAACACAGCGACAAGTCTTTCTTATTTCGCAAAAATTTCACACCTCCCGGATGAAATTGCTTTCGCGGCCGGAATAACCTTGTACTTATTTTTTCACGTTGGGCAAGTAATGTTATCCGAGGGGATTCGTTACGCCCCTCGAATACTAATACCCACGGCGGTTGTAAATATATTGCTCGCCGCAGGTTATTTGAGCAGCCATCCAGCTACGCTATTTAATTTAATGACTCTGTTCACCTCTCTGCTTTATCTCCTGGTGCTCAACTCGAAAAACCACCGCCGCTACACCAGCATGCTAAGGGTCAAACGTCGGCGTAAAACCACAGCAAAAATGCCAACCGCTCTTTAGTCTTGCGCCGGGTTGACGATCACGGTGCACGTAATCCCCGCCGCCAACAACACCCCCGGCGGCACTTCATCAATATGAATGCGCACCGGCACCCGCTGGGCCAGGCGTACCCAGTTGAACGTCGGGTTCACGTCGGCGATCAGTTCGCGGCTCTCGGGGTTGTCGCGGTCGTAGATGCCGCGGGAGATGCTTTCCACATGGCCCTTGAGGGTCTCGCCGCTCATCAGTTGCATGTCGGCTTTATCACCGACTTTCACATGGGGCAGTTTGGTTTCTTCAAAGAAGCCGTAGACCCAGAACGAGTGCCTATCGACTACCGCCATCTTCGCCTCGCCAATGCGCGCATAGTCACCGCGATGCACGTTGAGGTTGGTGACATAGCCGTCGACGGCGGACACGACTTGCGTGCGTTTCAAGTTCAGCTCGGCCGCCTCCAGTTGCGCCAGGGCATGTTGGTAGTCGGCCAGGGCCGAGTCGGCGATGTTGCTGGCGTCGTCGCGGTTCTCTTTGGAGATCACCAGGGCATCGAGGTCGGCGCGGCGGTGGGCGTTGACCTTGCGCATCTCCCAGGTGGCCTTGCGTGAGGCGACCACAGACTGCGCCTGCTTGACCGCAATGCGGTAGTGCTCGGGGTCGATCTGCATCAGCAGGTCGCCCTTTTTCACCAACTGGTTGTCACGCACCGGCACGTCCACCACTTCACCGGTGACGTCAGCGGCCACGTTGATGATGTCGGCGCGCACCCGGCCATCGCGGGTCCATGGGGTCTGCATGTAATGGACCCACAAGGTGCGGCCAATCCAGATCGCCAGGGCCAGAACCAGCAGGGTTGCGAGCAGGCTGAAAAACTTTTTCATCGGGGCATTCTCAACGGTAGACGGTCAGCGCCATGGCGCCGAAAAGACAGGTGAACAGGCTCAGGCGCAGCAGCGCCGGGTGCCAGAAAAAACGGTACAGGTCATAACCCGCCAGGCAGCGATCCAGGGCCCAGGCCAGTGCGGCGGCGATAAAAAACATCAGGGTCATGGTCGGCATGTAGATGCCGTGGAACGCGATTTCACGAGGCATGGGCGACTCCGGAAGGCTTGAAGGCAGCCAGGGGCGATTGCGGGTCCAGCAGGGAGGTGCGGATAAAGTGCAGGTAGCTTTTCACCCGGCGCAGGGCCGAAGTGTCGAAGTGCGGGGCGAAGGGTTCGTCGGTGGCCTGCACGCGGCTGATGGCGTGATCGACCGCCACCAGCGCGCGCTCCAGGTTGCTCTGGCTCGGCTGCAAGAACAGCCGCACCAGCGAGCGCCCCATCACCCGGATCGCCTGGCGCCAGGGCTGGGATTGGGCATAGGCCGGGTGCACCGGCAGGATCGCCTGTTCCTTGCGCAATTCGATGATCGCGTGGCCGACCTCCAGCACCACGAACATCCAGCGCAGCAGGTTGCGTTGCACCTGCGGCTGGCCGGCGGCCAGGCCATAGGCCTGGTGCAGCAGGTCGCGGGTGCGGCTTTCAAACCCCGAGGCCAGGCCCTTGAGCTTGCCACTGATGGCATACACCACTTGCTCGCGCAGGTCGCGCTCCAGGCGACGCCATAGCCAGGGGCTGTTGGGCGGCAGGATGATCGCCCCCGCCGCGGCACACACGAGCATGCCGATGATCATGGCGATGTAGTCGTTGATAAAGGTGTAGGGGTTGTAGATCGTCAGGTTATCCGGCACCGAACCGGTGCTGAAAAAAATCAACAGGCCCAGGCCGACCCCGGCGTATTGCGGGCGCGACGAGAGGAATGCGCCAAGCACGATCACCGGGGCGAGCATCACGCAGAGCAAAGGGAAGCCGTCGATCCAGGGAAACACGAAGAACATTTCCACAAACCCCACCAGCGCGCCGATCAAAGTCCCGCAGGCCATCTGGAAGGCCATGCGCTTGGGGTTTGGCGTGGCGGCCGACAAGCCGACAGTGGCCGCCGCGATCAGGGTCATGGTCGCGCCGCTGGGCCAGGCCGTGGCCACCCAGTAACTGCCCAGTACCAGCAGAATGAATGAGGCGCGAATCCCCGACGCGGCGCAGGCCAGCCAGTTGGTTTTCGGCGTGTAGGACTCGTCCCAGTGCTCCCGTGCGTGACTGTGCTCGGCCAGGGAGGCATGGGTCTGTGCATAGTTGTGCAGGTCGTCGACAAAGCGGTACAGCAGCTCATAAGCGGTGTGGAAATCCAACTGCTCGGCATCGCTGGGGCCGCTCTCCTGGAACAACGCCCGCAGGCTGCGGACCTTGGCGGGCAGGCTCTCCTTATAGGCCGCCAGTTGGCTCACCAGGCGCGCGGCATCGGGGCTGGTCAGGGCGCGCCCGCTGAAGCCATCGAGCAACTCGGCCAAGTCCTGCAGGCCGGGCTTGATCGCGGCCACCACGTGGTCGGCGGCATCGCTGCGCAGGCGTTCGAGCAACTGGTGCAGGGCGTTGAAGCGCGTGGTGATGCCCATGAACTCGCTGTTCAAGCGGCTGAGCCGGCCATTGCGCCGACGCATATGCGGGTCTTCAAAGACGGTGACGCTGCGCAGCCCCTCCAGGCCCACGGCTTCGGCGATAAAGCGCACGTTGCTGCTTTCAAACCCTTCACGCTGGCTACGACCACGCAGGCCATCGGTCACGAACAGGGCAAAGGTGCCGAAGCGCTGGTACAAGGCGTTGCGCATGGCCGCACTGCTGGTTTGCGGCAGGATCGCGGCGCTGACCAGGGTCGCACACAGAATCCCCAGGGAGATTTCCAGCACCCGCCACACCGCCGCCATAAACGCGCCGTCCGGGTGGGCCAGCGCCGGCAGGCCGACCATCGCCGCCGTATAACCGGCCAGCACAAAACCATAGGCGCGAAAGTTACGGTTGCGGGTCGCACCAGCCGTACACACGCCAACCCAGATCGCCAGCGCGCCCAGGAACAGCTCGGTGTTTTGCGCAAACAGGGCAATCAGCAACACCATCACCGCCGAGCCCGCCAGGGTGCCGAGGAAGCGGTAGAAACTCTTGGCGAACACCTGGCCGCTTTGCGGTTGCATCACGATAAACACGGTGATCATCGCGGTACGCGGTTGTGGCAATTCCAGGCGCATGGCCAGCCACAGGGTGAGAAAGGCGGCGATCAGTACTTTGAAGATATACACCCAGGTCACGCCGTCACTGCGTGCCCAGTCGAAAAAGCCACGGCGCCATTCCAGGGAATGCAGCCAACGCAGCGGTGCAGGCAAGGGAGTCATGGGCAACCTGATCAGTGATCGAACACGGCCAAGGCCGCCGGGGTCTTGCTGGGGAGTGTCTGGCCTGCAGCCGGCGCATCGTTGCCCGCGCCCAGGCCGCCGCCCAGGGCGGTGACCAGTTCGGCATGGGCGCTCAGGCGCGCAGCCTGGACCTGTTGCTCGACCTGTTGCTGGCGAAACAGCAGGGTTTGGGCATTAAGCACGTTGAGGTAATCGGTCAGGCCGCGCTGGTAGGCGATCATTGCGATGTCATAGGTTTTCTGCGCCGAGGCCACCGACTCGGCAGCGAAGGTCTGCTGCTTGGCCATGGATTCGCGGCGGATCAGTTGGTCGCTGATGCCTTTGAGCGCATTGACCAGGGTCTGGTTGTAGCGGGCCACGGCAATGTCGTAGCCGGCGCTGGCCTCGCCCAATTGCGCGCGCAGGCGGCCACCGTCGAAGATCGGCAGGGTGATCGCCGGGCCGACGCTGTAGTTGAGCTTCTTGCCGGTAAGAAACTCCAACATGCCGCCGCCGGTGGCGACGTAGCCGAGGCTGCCCACCAGGTCGACGTTGGGGTAGAAACCGGCGTGGGCCACGTCAATCCCCCGGGCCTGGGCCGCGATCTGCCAACGGCTGGCGACCACGTCCGGGCGCTGGCCGAGCAATTGCGCGGGCAGTGCCGAGGGCAATTTCAGCGGTGCGCCAAGGGCCAGGGTCGGCCGCTGCAAGCTTGCGCCCGCCCCCGGGCCCTTGCCGGCCAGGGCGGCCAGTTGGTTGCGGGTCAGGGCGATTGCTTCGTCGAGGGCGTCCAGTTGCCGGTGGGTTTCCGGTAACGGGGTCTGGGCCTGGCTGACTTCAAAGTGCGTGCCGATGCCACCGTCCAGGCGTTTTTGCGCCAGGTCGAGGATCTGCTGTTGCTGGGCCAGGGTGGCGGCGACGATATCGCGCTGGGCGTAATGCAACGACAGCTGGATATAGGCGCGCACCACGTTGTTCTGCAGTTCCAGCTGGGCCTGGCGCGCCTGGGCGACACTCATATGCGCCAGGTCCACAGCGCGCTCGCTGGCATTGCGCTCGCGGCCCCACAGGTCGAGGGCGTAGCTCAGGCCCAGGGCGGCGTTGTTGTCCCAGGTGGTGGAGTTGTCCAGCTTACCAGGGCCGTAAAACTGATCGCTGGGCCAGTTGTGGCGCTTGAGGCTGGCGTCGCCGTTGATCTGCACGGCCTCGGCGGACTCGGCCAACCCGGCCATGGCCCGCGCTTCACGCACCCGGGCGGCGGCTTCGGCCATGCTTGGGCTGCCGTATACGGCGAGGTCGATCCAACGATTGAGCTGCGGGTCGCCATAGGCCTGCCACCACTGGGTGGTCGGCCAGTGGGCATCCCGGGCGGCGCTCTGGATCGCGTCGTCGGTGGCCAGGGTATTGGCGGCGAGGTGCTTGCCTTGGGGGGCAATCCCTCCGGTTCCGATGCAGCCGCTGATTGCTAACGATAAAGCCCAAACACTGAGAGTCTTCAGCTCTCTGCTGATGCGACGCGGCACTGCGGCGAATTCCTGAGGTGGTGTGGCGGGGACGGTGCGGCAATTCTAGGGGGCGCGGGGAATGGCGATAAGGTGGGATTCCTGTGAATCTTTGTTACCGTTCAGGCGATAATCCATTGGTAGGGATCACTGGTAGTCGTAACTTTCTGTCACAATTTGTCATCTCCCTTGAGAGCACCCCATGGACACTTTGCAAAATATGCGCGCCTTCAGTTGTGTCGCCGAAGCCGGCAGCTTCACCGCCGCCGCGGGACAACTGGACACCACCACGGCCAACGTCTCGCGCGCGGTCTCCAATCTGGAGGCCCATCTGCAAACCCGCTTGCTCAACCGCACCACTCGCCGCATCGCCCTGACCGAGGCCGGCAAGCGCTATTTATTGCGCTGCGAGCAGATCCTCGCCTATGTCGAGGAGGCCGAGGCCGAAGCCAGCGACGCCCATGCGCGCCCCGCCGGGCAGCTCAAAGTGCACACCATGACCGGCATCGGCCAGCATTTCGTGATCGATGCGATTGCCCGCTACCGCCGCACCCACCCCGATGTGACCTTCGACCTGACCCTGGCCAACCGCGTGCCCGACCTGCTGGACGAGGGCTACGACGTGTCCATCGTGCTCGCCAGCGAGTTGCCGGACTCGGGGTTTGTCTCCCAGCGCCTGGGGATCACCTACAGCATCGTCTGTGCCTCGCCGGCCTACGTTAAAGCCAACGGCTGCGCGCAGCGGCCCAGCGATCTGCTCAACCATGCCTGCCTGCGCCTGGTCAGCCCGGTGATCCAGCTGGACAAATGGGCCTTCAACGGCCCGGATGGCCAGGAAAGCGTGAGCATCAACAGCTCGCCGTTCCTGGTGAACTCCGCCGACGCGATGAAGACGGCGATCATCAGCGGCATGGGCGTCGGCCTGCTGCCGGTGTACGCGGCCATCGAAGGCCTGCGCAACGGCACCCTGGTGCGGATGATGCCGACGTACCGCTCCCAGGAGCTGAACCTGTACGCCATCTACCCATCGCGCCAGTACCTGGATGCGAAGATCAAGACCTGGGTGGAGTACCTGCGCGGCTCGCTGCCGGAGATCCTCGCGGCGCACCAGGCGGAGCTGGTGGCGTATGAGTTAAGTGGCAGTTTGGGTGCGGTGCGCCTTACAACCTGATTTGGAACACGGCCCCCAAATATAGAAAGTCCCCTGTGGGAGCGACCCGACAAGCCCGCTCCCACATTGGTGATGCGGTGTCCTGACAAGTGTGGGCAGGAATGTTAGCGTGCTTGGCATTCTTCCCCGTCGATGAGCCTCACTTGCGATGAAAAAGACTGTCCTCGCCTTCAGCCGTATCACTCCCGAAATGATCGAACGCCTGCAACAGGACTTCGAGGTCATCGTGCCCAACCCCAAGCAGGGCGATATCAACGCGCAGTTCAATGAAGCCCTGCCCCACGCCCACGGCCTGATCGGCGTCGGCCGCAAGCTCGGGCGGGCGCAGCTCGACGGTGCGGGCAAGCTTGAGGTCGTGTCCAGTGTCTCGGTGGGTTATGACAACTACGACGTGGACTACTTCAACGAACGCGGGATCATGCTCACCAACACCCCCGACGTGCTGACCGAAAGCACTGCCGACCTGGCCTTTGCCCTGCTGATGAGCAGCGCCCGCCGCGTGGCCGAGCTGGACGCCTGGACCAAGGCCGGGCAGTGGAAAGCCAGCGTCGGCGCGCCGTTGTTTGGTTGTGATGTGCACGGCAAGACCCTGGGCATCGTCGGCCTGGGCAATATCGGCGCGGCCATCGCCCGCCGTGGGCGCCTGGGCTTCAATATGCCGATTATCTACAGCGGCAACAGCCGCAAGACCGCACTGGAACAGGAGCTGGGCGCGCAGTTGCGCAGCCTGGACCAACTGCTGGCCGAGGCGGATTTCGTGTGCCTGGTGGTGCCCTTGAGCGAAAAGACCAGGCACCTGATCAGCCATCGTGAGCTAGGCTTGATGAAATCCAGCGCGATCCTGGTGAATATTTCCCGGGGCCCGGTGGTGGACGAGCCGGCACTGATCGAGGCCCTGCAAACCCAGCGTATTCGCGGTGCCGGGCTGGATGTGTATGAGCGCGAGCCCCTGGCCGAGTCGCCGCTGTTCCAACTGAGCAATGCGGTGACCTTGCCCCATATCGGCTCGGCCACCCATGAAACCCGTGAAGCCATGGCCAACCGCGCCCTGGACAACCTGCGCAGCGCCCTGTTGGGCCAGCGCCCGCAGGATCTGGTGAACCCGCAGGTGTGGAAGGGTTGACCTGTTAGTGTGTGTGGCTTGCCAGCCCCTACAGTTTTTGGCGTGAACGTCGATAACCCGCTATAGCTTGTTATCCCTGATCCACAGAAGGTTTTTATGTCCACCACCAAAGCCCGCGCAGATTCACTCTCGCTTCTGCTCTTTACCTTGCGCAGCGGCAAGCTGATGGCCATCAACCTGCTGAAAGTCAGCGAAATCATTCCCTGCCCGCCACTGACCAAGCTGCCGGAGTCCCACCCGCACGTCAAAGGCATCGCCACCCTGCGCGGCACGGCCTTGTCGGTGATCGACCTCAGCCGGGCGCTGGGCGAGATGCCCCTGCAAGACCCCGACGGCGGCTGCCTGATCGTCACCGATGTCAGCCGCTCCAAACAGGGCCTGCATGTGCAGGCGGTGAGCCGGATCGTGCATTGCCTGACCACCGATATCCGCCCGCCGCCCTTTGGCTCCGGCGGCAATCGCTCGTTTATCACCGGCGTAACCCAGGTGGACGGGGTGCTGGTGCAGGTGCTGGACATCGAAAAAGTCATCCACGCCATCGCCCCCGCGCAGATCGAAGTGGCACCGACCGACTTGACCATGGCAGAAGCCGAAGTGCTCGGCCATGCGCGCATCCTGGTGGTGGACGACAGCCAGGTGGCCCTGCAGCAATCGGTACACACCCTGCGCAACCTTGGCCTGACCTGCCACACCGCACGCAGCGCCAAGGAAGCCATCGATGTGCTGCTGGAGCTGCAAGGCACCGCCGGACAGATCAATGTGGTGGTGTCTGACATCGAAATGTCGGAAATGGACGGTTACGCCCTCACCCGCACCCTGCGCGAAACCCCGGATTTCCAGGACCTCTACGTGCTGTTGCACACCTCCCTGGACAGCGCGATGAACAGCGAAAAAGCCCGCCTGGCCGGTGCCAACTCGGTCTTGACCAAGTTCTCGTCGCCCGAGCTGACCAAATGCCTGGTGATCGCGGCCCAGACAGTGGCACAACAAGGCCGGTAATAAATAGTGACCGCGTATTACCAGTTGCTACGCCGCGACCTCACCCGCAGCCTGCCCGCGCCGCAGTGGCCGGTCGACACCCGCCTGGACCATTACCGCGACGAACTGGCCCCGGCGATTCATGCCGTGTTGCGCATGACCCAGGAACAGGGCGGTGGCCGGGTGGCCAACCTGGACACCTGGCGACAACAGTTCATCAGCGATGCCGAATTCGACCCCAGGCTGTGCCTGGTGGCCAGTAACGGCGATGGCATTCTCGGCGTGGCCCAGTGCTGGACCAGCGCCTTTATCAAGCACCTCAGTGTCCACCCCTGCGCCCAGGGCCAGGGGCTGGGGCGCGCCTTGTTGCTGCACAGCTTCCAGGTGTTCAAGCAGCGCGGCGAGCCCTATGTGGACCTCAAGGTGTTGGAGGGCAATCTGCGCGCACGCCAGCTGTATGAGAGTGCCGGCATGGTGTTTGTGCTACGCGACGCGGTCAGCGAAGACTGAGCGGTGCTGGCGCATAATTTGCTTCCAGAGTTCCTGAACGGCAGATAGAGGTCAAAACCCGTCACCGTTCAAGAGAGCCCTCTGACCTGGCCTGGTAGCAGATCCTCCATGAATACTCAGTTTTCCTGCGTTGGTTGCGGCAAATGCTGCACCGACCATCATGTCCCCCTGACCCTCGACGAGGCCCGCCAGTGGGCGGCGGACGGCGGTAATGTCATCGTGCTGGTGGAGGGGTTCCTGGGCAACGGCCTGGGCCTGCCACTGCAACAGCGCGAGCATGCCGAACGACGTTCGGTGGTGGTGCCCAGCGGCACGACCCAGGCATTTGTGGCAATCACCTTTGCCGCCTACAACGCCGGGCCCTGCCGGAATCTTGACGAAGACAACCGCTGCGGCATCTACGAGCGGCGGCCGCTGGTCTGTCGCATCTACCCGATGGAGATCAACCCGCATATCCCGCTGAACCCGGCCGCCAAGGACTGCCCGCCGCAATCCTGGGAACAGGGCCCGGCGCTGATCGTCGGCGGCGAGCTGGTGGACCGGGAACTGGCCGAGTTGATCCGCCGCTCGCGCCAGGCCGACCGTGACGATGTGCAGACCAAGGAGGCGGTGTGCGCCCTGCTGGGGATTCGCACCACGGCGCTCAAGGGCGATGGCTTTACCGCGTACCTGCCGGACATGGGCGCCTTTGCCCAGGCCATTGCGCTGGCGGTGGAGCAACCGGCCGTGGCCAATGAGTGGGTGTTTCATGTGTCCGGGATGGATATCGCCGAACAGTTGCTCGAGGCCGGGGCGCAGATAGCCACCGAGGTGCCGGCCAACTATGCGTTTATCTCCCTGCGCGCCGCCTAACGGCGCTTGCCCCAGAACTCTTCCGCCAGCCGCCGCAGGTCTTCTGCCAGTGCCGCCACGTCGCCCGAACTGAGCTGGCTCTGCTGGCCGGCGCTGACGGTGGCCTCGCCGGCATCGCGAATGCCGACGATATTGCGATTGATGTCCTCGCTCACCGCGCTCTGCTCCTCCACCGCCGTGGCGATCTGCACACTCATGGCGGTGATCTGGTTGACCCGCTGGCTGATGCCATCCAGGGCCGACGCGGCGCGCTGGGCATGCTCAACACTGGCTTCGACATGCTGGCTGCTTTGCTCCATGACCATCACCGCATCGCGGGCGCCGCCCTGCAGGGTGCTGATCATGCGCTGGATTTCATTGGTCGATTGCTGGGTACGTTGCGCCAGGCCGCGCACTTCGTCAGCCACCACCGCAAAACCACGCCCCTGCTCGCCCGCCCGCGCCGCCTCGATGGCCGCGTTGAGGGCCAGCAGGTTGGTCTGCTCGGCAATCGCCCGGATCACCTCCAGCACGCTGGAAATATCCCCGCTGTGGCTTTCCAATTGATGGATCACGCTGGTGGCCCTGGCCAGTTCCTGGGACAGGCGCAGCACCGCATCACGGCTTTCGTCCACCCGTTGATGGCCTTCGCGGGTCTCGCTGCCGGCCTGGTCCGCCGCCTTCGAGGCTTGTTGGGCATGGCTGGCGACTTGCGCCACACTGGCCGCCATCTCCTGGATGGCGGTGGCCACTTGGTCGGTCTGACTCTGCTGGCCCAGGGTGCTGGCGTGGCTGCTGTCCAGTTGCTGGACCAGGGCCGCCGCGTGCCCGGATAAACGCTGCGACGCATCGCCAATCCGGCCGACCACCGCGCCCACCTGGGCTTCGAGCATCTGCATGGCGAATTCGATTTGCCCCAGTTCATCCGCACGCCCGGTATAGATCGCCTGGCTGACGGGGTTGTCGGCAATCTGCCGCGCCCGCTCGCTCAATTGCCTCAGGGGGCGCAACAGCAGATTGATGCCCAATACGCCCGCCGCACCCACCGCCGCCAGGCCCAGCACTTGCAACGCCCACGAATAACTGGCCAACCCGGCCCCCACGCCCCAGGTCAGGGCGCCTGTGGCGCCGGTGACCAGCGACAGCTTCAAGGGCATCTCCAGCACTGGCCGCACGCGCCGAGTCCCCGCGCGCAGGCGGGCATAAGCGCGCTCTGCCGCCAACACCCGCCGTGCATCGGGCTTGGTGCGCACCGACTGGTATTCCACCGCCACACCGTCACGGGTAACCGGCGAGGCATAGGCGCTGACCCAATAGTGATCGCCGTTTTTGCAGCGGTTCTTCACCATGCCCATCCACGAGTGGCCGCTTTTGAGGGTCTGCCACATATGGGCAAAGGCCGCCGACGGCATGTCTGGATGGCGTAGCAGATTATGTGGCGCGCCCAGCAGTTCCTCGCGGCTGTAGCCGCTGACGTCGATAAAATCCTGGTTGGCATAGGTAATCGAACTGCCTAAATCAGTGGTCGAGAGGATGTTGGCGTCTTGGGCAATGTCCACACTTCGACCCGTGACCGGGAGATTGATCTTCATGAAAAGCGCGCTCGGGGTTGTTGAGGGAGTCGGCAGGGGCACCGACTCTAAGCGCACCGGTTGAGCAAATACTGATCCAGCTCATGTTCCACGCATTTAGTTGCCCACGCCCCGCCGCATCGCAGGCCCAAGGGGCTCCTCGGTCAGGGCCACGCACTCCATCGCCACCCGCGCCCCGTGTGGCAGCCTACGGATGGCCAGTACGCTGCGGGCCGGCAACCGGCTACGGGCGAAGTAGCCCAGGTACACCTGGTTGACCAGGGCCAGGTCATCCAGGTCAACCAGCATCAAGGTGCACTTGACCACCCGGTCCAGCGACGACTGATGGCGTTCCAACAGGTCGTGCAGGGTGGTCATCACCTGTGTCATCTGCGCGCCCGTGCCCCCTTTCACCAGGTTGCGGTTCGCGTCCACGCCCAAAATAGTCGAGATATACAGCATGCTCCCCACCCGCACGGCCTCGGAAAAGGGCAGCTCCAGCTCACTGGGATAAAATTGCGGCCCGTGCGTGTCTTGCACAGTGGCGGCCTCGGGTTCTTCCTGCTGATAGCTCTGGAGAATGCGCTGGTGCTCGCCACTCTGCTTGAGCTGCTCCAGTGCCCGGTTAAGGTCACGGCGCAACTCGGGGTCGGACTTGCGCACGCCAATGGCCACGGCGGTGCCCAGTTGTTGGCCGGTGACCGGCGGGCCGACGAAATCGAAAGATTGCCCCTGCTCGGTGTCGAGCAGTTCCTGGCGGATTTCTGCGGTGCCTTGCAGCGTTGCATCGATATCACCGGCCACCAGGCTGCGGATCAACTGGTCGTTGAGCCAGAAACTCTTGATGATCACACCGGCCGGCGCCCATTGCGCCAGGGCGAACGCTTCGCGATTGCTGCCGGTCAACACCCCCACGCGCTTGCCCTTGAGGGCACGTACCGTGGGCATCAGCCCGGAATACCGGCGTGCCACCAAGTGAGTGGTCAGGGGGTACAGATCATCGCTGAAGTCGATCAACTGCCGGCGTTGTGGGGTAGACGCCATACCCATGATTGCATCGAAACGCCGGCTTTCAAGGGCGCCGATGCTATGGGTGAACACTTGATCGACCCAGGTGCAGCGAACATCGAGTTGCGCACACAAGGCATTGCCCAGCTCGATGTTCAAGCCAACCAATTGCCCTTGGGCATTGCGGCTTTCATAGGGCGGAAACAACGGGGAGATCGCAAAGCGGATCTCGCTGCGCGGCGCTGCACCTGCCGCCGCCCCTACCAGAAAGCTGCCCGACAGCAGCGACCCAATGGATAAAACGAAGATCTTTGCCCAAGCCATGAAGACATCCCTTTCTTGAAAGACCCACTCCTTCACCCCATGCGGCTGCCAACCAGGCGCGGCGCAGGGGGTATCGAGCAGCTTTCAAGAAAAGGTCATGGGCCGACAAGGCGAAAAGTCAGCAATGGCTGTAGGCACAACTGCCGTCAGCGTTTACCCATCGAACGGCGGGTGCCGGGCGGCGCCATGCCGGGGGTCTTGGTGTGGCCGTTCTTGGCGCCGTTTTTGTACCACGGCTGATTGCTGTCCTTTGCCCCGGCCAGTTCACCCGGTTTGAAGGGGAACTTGAAGGCCGGGATCGCCGGCTTGGCTTCACTGTCGAGGCAGTCTGGATCAGCGAGTTCGGCGCTTTCAACAGGCGGTTGGGTCGGGCAATTCATGGAAGCTCCGGGGCGTGCAAAAAATGACGCGGGCCCGACTTGCGGGCCACACTGGCGCGCAGTATACCTGCGCGCCCTGGTTCTTTAACCACTGCCGGTACGAATGGTCGACCTTTGCTGACCGCGCTGTCAGTTAACGGTCACTTTGCTGACCGGGTTTGCAGGCTATAAAGAGCCTCCACTCTTCCCATTCCCTGTCTGGACGCCGCAAGCCCATGCCCATGCATCGCAAAACCACCTGGATTGTGCTCGCCGTCGTGGCCCTGGCGGTCGTGGCCTGGGTAGCGACCCGACCGGCCAAGACCAAGCTGGCGGCCTCCAGTGCAGTCCCGGTGCGGGTGGTCAGTGTCGCGCAGCAGGATATCCCGCGGTTTGTCAGCGGCATCGGCTCGGTGCTGTCGCTGCACAGTGTGGTGATTCGCCCACAGGTCGACGGCATCCTCACCAAACTGCTGGTCAAGGAAGGACAATTGGTAAAAACCGGCGACCTGCTGGCGAGCATCGATGACCGGGCGATCCGCGCCAGCCTCGACCAGGCCAAGGCTCAGTTGGGCGAAAGCCAGGCGCAGTTGCAGGTGGCGCAGGTCAATCTCAAGCGCTACAAGGAATTGAGCATCGACGACGGCGTGTCGAAGCAGACTTACGACCAGCAGCAAGCCCTGGTCAACCAGCTCAAGGCCACGGCCCTAGGCAACCAGGCGGCGATTGATGCGGCCCAGGTACAGCTTTCCTACACACAGATTCGCTCCCCCGTCAGCGGCCGGGTGGGGATTCGTAATGTGGATGAGGGCAACTTCCTGCGCACCACGGATGCCCAGGGCCTGTTCTCGGTGACGCAGATCGATCCCATCGCCGTGGAATTCTCCCTGCCGCAACAGATGCTGCCGACCCTGCAGGGCCTGATCGCCGCGCCACACCCGGCCAGTGTCGATGCGTTTCTCGGCGCCGACACCGATAGCCCGGCGGCGCTCTTGCTCGGCGAAGGCCGCCTGAGCCTGATCGATAACCAGATCAGCGCCAGCACCGGCACCATCCGCGCCAAGGCGGTGTTCAGCAATGCAGCGCAAACGCTGTGGCCGGGGCAACTGGTCACGGTGAAGATCCAGACCGCCCTCGACAAGGCCGCCTTGGTGGTGCCACCCACCGTGGTCCAGCGCGGTATGGACTCGCACTTCGTGTACCGCCTCAGTGGCGACAAGGTGGACGTGGTGCCCGTGCACGTGGCTTACCAGAACAGCGACCTGACGATTGTCACCGGCGTGCAGCCCGGTGATGTGCTGGTCAGCGACGGCCAGTCACGCCTCAAGGCCGGCGCCCGGGTGGAGGTGCTCAAGGAGCCGCCCCGGATCCAGACGGCCCAAGCGCAGGCCCAGCCATGAAGGGCGGCGCGGTATCGGCCTGGTGCGTCGACCACCCGGTCGCCACCCTGCTGCTGACTTTTGCCCTGGTGCTGCTAGGGTTGATCGCCTTCCCGCGCCTGCCCGTCGCGCCCTTGCCGGAGGCCGAGTTCCCGACGATCCAGGTCACCGCCCAACTGCCCGGCGCCAGCCCCGACACCATGGCGTCCTCGGTGGCCACGCCCCTGGAAGTGCAATTCAGTGCCATCCCCGGCATGACCCAGATGACGTCCAGCAGTGCCTTGGGCTCCACCCTGCTGACCCTGCAATTTACCCTCGAAAAAAGCATCGACACCGCCGCCCAGGAAGTACAGGCGGCGATCAACACGGCCGCCGGCAAGTTGCCCAGCGATATGCCCAACCTGCCGACCTGGCGCAAGGTCAACCCGGCGGACAGCCCGGTGCTGATCCTCAGTCTCAGTTCCAACAATATGCCCGGCACCGAACTGAGCGACTACGTGGAAACCCTGCTGGCCCGGCAGATCAGCCAGATCGACGGCGTCGGCCAGATCAGCATCACCGGCCAGCAGCGCCCGGCGATTCGCGTGCAGGCCTCGCCGGACAAACTCGCCGCCATCGGCCTGACCCTGGCCGATATCCGCCTAGTGTTGCAGCAATCGAGCCTGAACCTGGCCAAGGGCGCGCTGTATGGGCGCGACAGCGTGTCGACGCTGTCGACCAACGACCAACTGTTCCACCCCGAGCAATACGGTGAGTTGATCGTCTCCTACAAGGACGGCGCGCCGGTGCAACTGCGCGATGTGGCGCGAGTGGTCAATGGCTCGGAGAACGCCTACGTGCAGGCCTGGTCCGGTGATAGGCCGGGGGTCAACCTGGTGATCTTCCGCCAGCCGGGGGCCAATATCGTCGACACCGTGGACCGCATCCTGGCCGAACTGCCGCGCTTGCAGGCGATGCTGCCGGCGTCGGTGGAGGTCAGCCCGCTGTCGGACCGCACCAAGACCATTCGCGCCTCGCTGCATGAAGTGGAAATCACCCTGTTGATCGCCGTGCTACTGGTGGTGGCGGTGATGGCGCTGTTCCTGCGCCAGTGGTCGGCAACCCTGATTGTCTCCAGTGTGCTGGGGGTGTCGCTGGTGGCCACTTTTGCCTTGATGTACGTGATGGGTTTCAGCTTGAACAACCTGACCCTGGTGGCCATCGTGATCGCCGTGGGGTTTGTGGTGGACGATGCGATTGTGGTGGTGGAGAACATCCATCGTCACCTTGAGGCGGGCCTGGACAAGCGCGAAGCGGCGATCAAGGGCGCCGGCGAGATTGGGTTTACCGTGGTCTCCATCAGCTTCTCGCTGGTGGCCGCGTTTATCCCGCTGCTGTTTATGGGCGGCGTGGTCGGGCGCCTGTTCAAGGAATTTGCCCTGACTGCGACCTCGACCATCCTGATTTCGGTGGTGGTGTCCCTGACCCTGGCGCCGATGCTGGCCGGGCAGTTTATGCGTGCCCCCAGCCACCGTCCCCACGACAAACCGGGCTTTGGCGAACGCCTGCTGGCCGGTTACGCGAAGAACCTGCGCCGGGCCCTGGCCCATCCGCGCACGATGCTTGCTCTCTTCACCGTGACCCTGGGCCTGGCCGTGGCCGGCTACGTGTTTATCCCCAAGGGGTTTTTCCCGGTGCAGGACACCGGTTTTATCCTCGGCACCAGCGAGGCGGCGGCCGATGTGTCCTACCCGGACATGGTGGCCAAGCACCAGGCCCTGGCCGAGATCATCAAAGCCGACCCTGCGGTGGAAAACTTCTCCCACGCCGTGGGCGTGACCGGCAGCAACCAGACCATTGCCAACGGCCGCGTCTGGATTGCCTTGAAGGATCGGGGCAATCGTGATGTGTCCGCCAGCCAGTTTATCGACCGGATCCGCGCCAAACTGGCCCAGGTGCCGGGGATCGTGCTGTACCTGCGCGCCGGCCAGGACATCAACCTCAGCTCCGGGCCCAGCCGCAGCCAGTACCAATACGTGCTCAAGAGCAACGACGGCGCGACCCTGAACACCTGGACCCAACGCCTCACCGAAAAACTGCGCGCCAACCCGGCCTTCCGCGATCTGTCCAATGACCTGCAACTGGGCGGCAGCATTACCCACATCAGTATCGACCGCCAGGCCGCCGCGCGTTTTGGCCTGACCGCCACCGATGTCGACCAGGCGCTGTACGATGCGTTCGGCCAACGCCAGGTCAATGAATTCCAGACCGAGACCAACCAATACCAGGTGGTGCTGGAACTGGACAGCCAGCAACGGGGCAAGGCCGAGAGCCTGAACTACTTCTACCTGCGCTCACCCCTGAGCGGCGAGATGGTGCCGTTGTCGGCGCTGGCCAAGGTCGATCCGCCAACCGTCGGGCCGTTGTCGATCAGCCATGACGGCATGTTCCCGGCGGCCAACCTGTCGTTCAACCTGGCGCAGGGCGTGGCCCTGGGGGACGCGGTGATCATGCTCGACCAGGCCAAGAACGAGATCGGCATGCCGAGCACCCTTATCGGCAACTTCCAGGGCGCGGCCCAGGCGTTCCAGAGCTCATTGGCCAGCCAGCCGTGGCTGATCCTCGCGGCGCTGGTGGCGGTCTATATCATCCTCGGCGTGCTGTATGAGAGTTTCGTGCACCCGCTGACCATCATCTCGACCCTGCCCTCCGCCGGCCTGGGTGCGTTGATCATGCTGTGGCTGCTGGGCCAGGACTTTTCCATCATGGCCTTGATCGGCCTGGTGTTGTTGATCGGCATCGTCAAGAAAAACGGCATCCTGATGATCGACTTTGCCCTGGAGGCCCAGCGCGTGCGCGGGCTGGCGCCTAGCGATGCGATTTACGAAGCCTGTATCACGCGTTTTCGGCCGATCATCATGACCACCCTCGCCGCGCTGCTGGGCGCGGTGCCGCTGATGCTCGGCGCAGGCCCCGGCGCGGAGCTGCGCCAGCCCCTGGGGATCGCGGTGGTCGGCGGGTTGCTGGTGAGCCAGGCACTGACGCTGTTCACCACGCCGGTCATATACTTGTACCTTGAGAAACTGTTCCACAGACCCACACCGGCCCTTGGGCTTACGACCACACAGTGAGGCGGGGTCATGCGCGTCCTGATTATTGAAGACGAAGAAAAAACCGCCGACTACCTGCATCGCGGGCTGACGGAGCAAGGCTACACCGTGGACGTGGCCCGCGACGGCATCGAGGGCCTGCACCTGGGCCTGGAAAGCGACTACGCGGTGATCGTGCTCGATGTGATGCTGCCCAGCCTCGACGGTTTTGGCGTGCTGCGCGCGCTGCGGGCGCGCAAGCAGACCCCGGTGATCATGCTCACCGCCCGCGAGCGCGTGGAAGACCGCATCCGCGGCCTGCGCGAAGGCGCCGACGATTATCTGGGCAAGCCGTTCTCCTTCCTCGAACTGGTGGCGCGCCTGCAAGCCCTGACCCGCCGCAGTGGCGGGCATGAGCCGGTGCAGGTGACCATCGCCGACCTGTGGATCGACCTGATCAGCCGCAAGGCCAGCCGCGCCGGCCTGCGCCTGGACCTGACCGCCAAGGAGTTCTCGCTGCTCAGCGTCCTGGCGCGGCGCCAGGGCGAGATCCTGTCCAAGACGGCGATTGCGGAAATGGTCTGGGACATCAACTTCGACAGCGACGCCAATGTGGTCGAAGTGGCGATCAAGCGCCTGCGGGCCAAGCTCGACGGGCCCTTCGAGCATAAGCTGCTGCACACCATCCGTGGCATGGGCTATGTGCTGGAGAACCGCAGTGTCGAGTAACTCGATTGCCCTGCGCCTGAGCGGCATGTTCACCCTGGTGGCGCTGGTGATTTTCCTGCTGATCGGCGGCGCGTTGTACCAGCAAGTGGACCGTGGCCTGGGCTTGTTGCCGGGGGCCGAGCTGGATGCGCGCTACAGTGTGCTGGAGTCGTCGATCAAGCGTTTCGGCACGCCGGATCACTGGGTGAAGATGACCAGCAAACTCAAGCTGCTGGGGGAAGAGGACACGCGGATTCGTTTCTGGGTGGTGAGCAGTGACCCGACCTACGAGTACGGCAACCCGGACGCCCGCCTGCGCAAATTCGCCGCCGGGCCCACGGGCATGCGCGACTTGTACCTGCCAGGGCATGCCTACCCGTTCAAGGTGCTGGTCAGCCAGTTTCCGGCCAAGGACCAGCGCCCGCCGCTGCGCTTTATGATCGCTATCGACACCGCCAACTTCCGCACCACCCAGCACCATCTGCTGATGGCCTTGATCAGCCTGGCGTTTGTCGGCGTGGTGCTGGCTTCGCTGCTGGGCTTCTGGGTCGCGCGTATCGGCCTCAAGCCGCTGATCAAACTCTCGGATGAAGCGCAAAAACTGGCACCGCCGAAACTGTCCGGGCGCTTGCAACTGTCGCCACTGCCGCCGGAACTCAAGCAGTTCGTCAATGCCTTCAACTCGACCCTGGAGCGCGTGGAAACCGCCTACTCACGCCTGGAATCCTTCAATGCCGACGTGGCCCACGAACTGCGCTCGCCGCTGACCAACCTGATCGGCCAGACCCAGGTCGCCCTGACCCGTGGCCGCTCGGCCGAGCATTACTTCGAGGTGCTGCAATCGAACCTGGAAGACTTGGAGCGCCTGCGCTCGATCATCAATGACATGCTGTTCCTGGCCAGCGCCGACCAGGGCAGCAAGGCCACCAAGCTGATCGAAAGCTCCCTGGCCGATGAGGTGGCGACCACCCTCGACTACCTGGACTTTATCCTCGAAGACGCCCAAGTGCAGGTGACGGTGAGCGGCGATGCCCAGGTACGGATCGAAAAGGCCCATTTGCGCCGGGCCCTGATCAACCTGCTGAACAATGCCGTGCAGCACACCTCGCCGGGGCAGGTGATCGCGGTGCGGATTGAAGCGCAGGCGCAGCAGGTGCTGATTGGCGTGACCAACCCAGGGGAGATGATCGCCAGCGAGCACCTGCCCCGCTTGTTCGAGCGCTTCTACCGCGTGGACGCCTCACGCAGTAACAGCGGGGCCAATCATGGGCTGGGCCTGGCCATCGTCAAGGCGATCGCGCTGATGCATGGCGGGGATGTGTTTGTGCGCAGTGAGCACGGGGGCAATACCTTTGGTATCACCCTGCCGATCTGAATGTTAAAACCGCCATACCATCAAAATGTGGGCTTGCTCCCACACAAGCCCATCCCCATAGGTGGATCCTCGTTGTCTTGACTGTTGCGATTTGGGCAATAGTTATTATCTTGTTACACTCTGTACCGTACCGCTCGCCTGCGCCACTATGTCGCATCGACGAGCGAGACGGCAAAGACAGCCGACCCGCCCTGCCATTTCCCTCGACTTATTCCAGGGCTCTACACTGGGAATCTGTCTTAAAGCCGCTGACTCCAGCGGCTTTTTTTTGCCGTAAAAAAGGCCAGGAACGCCCCACAACATTGGCCATTTAGACTGACCCAAAGGAGCTCCCCCGGTGAAAACCGCGCTGACACTCACCCCGTTATTCCTCGCAATTGCAGCAACTATCTCCCCACTCGCCCATGCAGCAAACGCCCCAGCCGCTGACGGTTTTGTCGAAGGCTCCAGCCTCACGATCAACACTCGCAACTACTACATGAACCGCGATCGCCGTGACATCCATACCGACGACAGCAAAGAGTGGGGCCAGGGTTTGCTCGGGATCTTCGAGTCCGGCTACACCCAGGGCACTGTGGGTTTTGGCCTGGACGCCCATGCCATGCTCGGCCTGAAACTGGACGGCGGCGGCGGCACCGACGGCTCCAGCATCCTGCCGTACGGCAGCGGCAACGGCAAAGCGCCGGGCTCGTTTTCCACCGGTGGCGGCACCCTGAAAATGCGCGCCCTGGATACCGAACTCAAAGCCGGCGACCTATTCCTCAACAACCCGGTGATTGCCGGTGGCATGACCCGCATGCTGCCCGAGACCTTCCGTGGTGTCAGCCTGACCAACCACAGCCTTGACGGCTGGATGCTCGAAGGCGGCCAGGCCAGTTTTGCCAAGCTCTACAACCAGAGTGGCCACGGGCGCATCGGCACCAGTTATGGCGTGCTGCCCAAGGGCCAGGACAGTCAGCATATGACCTGGGCCGGCGTGGCCTGGAGCGGCCTGCCAGGGCTGACCAGCAACCTGTACGCCGCCGAACTCAAGGACGTGTGGAACCAGTACTACTACGACCTGGACTACACCTACGCACTCAACGACCTGGTCAGCCTCAACCCCGGCCTGCACTTCTACCATACCCAAGACACCGGCCATGCCCTGTTGGGGGATATCGACAACAACACCTACAGCCTGCACTTCACCGTGGGCGTGGGCAATCACAGCGTCACCGCCGCATACCAGCGGGTCAACGGCAACACCCCGTTCGACTACATCGTCCAGGGCGACAGCGTGTACCTGGACAACTCCCAGCAATACTCGGACTTCAACGGCCCCAACGAGCGCTCGTGGAAACTCAAGTACGCCTATGACTTCGCCGGCCTTGGCGTACCCGGCCTGACCTCGGCGGTGTCGTATATCAGCGGCAAGACCGACCTGACCAAGGTCGATCCCAACAGCCGGGGCTATTCGGCCTGGTACAGCGCCGATGGCAAGAACGCCAAGCACTGGGAACGGGATATCGACCTCAAGTACGTGGTACAGGGCGGCAAGGCCAAGGACCTGGCCGTACGCCTGCAATGGGCCACCAATCGTGGCAGCAATGGCTACTCGGCAGTGGACCGCGATGTGGATGAGTACCGGGTGATTGTCGATTACCCGATCAATGTGTTCTGACGGCCCATTATCTTTTTTGCCAATGCGGGCCGCTTGCCCCTGAAATGGGAGCGCGCCCGCCGCTCGACCGAGCCCTGGGCCCTGTTGATGATTGACGTCAATCACTGCAAGGCCTTCAACGACCACCAGGTCGGCGGCGAAGCATGGCCAGAACGCAGAAATAAAAAAAGGCCACCCGAAGGCAGCCTTTAAAAACTAAAGAAAGAGAGTGGTTACTTACACCGCCGCAACGGGACGCATGTAAGAGATCGGTGCAGTGCTGGCATCTTCAAAGGTCACGACTTCCCAGGCATCTTTCTGCTCAATCAACTTGCGCAGGAGCTGGTTGTTCAGTGCATGGCCCGACTTGAAGCCTTTGAACTCACCTATCAGGCTATTGCCCAGCAGGTAGAGGTCACCAATTGCATCGAGGATCTTGTGCTTCACGAATTCGTCTTCATAGCGAAGGCCGTCTTCGTTCAGTACACCATCCGCGTCGACCACGATGGCGTTTTCCACACTGCCGCCGAGTGCGAGGTTGTGCTTGCGCAGGTACTCGATGTCACTCATGAAACCAAAGGTACGGGCGCGGCTGACTTCTTTTACGAACGAAGTGCTGGAAAAATCCACGCTTGCACTTTGGGTGCGGTCACGGAATACCGGGTGATCGAAATCGATCTCAAAGCTCACTTTAAAGCCTTCAAACGGGACGAAGGTGGCGCGCTTGTCACCGTCTTCTACTGTCACTTCCCGCAGAATGCGAATGAACTTCTTGGCTGCGTCCTGTTCTTCCAGGCCGGCAGATTGAATCAGGAATACGAAAGGTCCAGCGCTACCATCCATGATCGGGACTTCAGACGCGGAGAGCTCGACGTAGGCGTTATCGATGCCCAGGCCAGCCATGGCCGAGAGCAAGTGCTCCACCGTGTCCACTTTGACGTCACCGTTGACCAATGTGGTCGACATGGTGGTTTCGCCAACGTTTTCCGCGCGAGCAGGAATCTGCACCACAGGGTCCAGGTCGGCACGAACAAACACGATGCCGGTGTCGACAGGTGCGGGCTTGAGGGTCAGGTATACCTTCTCCCCGGAGTGCAGACCTACACCTGTGGCACGGATAATATTCTTCAGGGTGCGTTGTTTAATCATGGCTTGGACCGCTTCAGCGCAAATTGCGAACTGGTATCAACAAAGGCTGGCGATAATAACAGACCAGACCTTTGCTGAACACCAATCACCTTCATAGCCCTGATACATTCCATTAATCGGCCTGACGACGCAGGAAAGCCGGGATGTCCAGGTAGTCCAGATCATCTTGCGGATTCGGGCTACGGGACGCCGCAGCACCGGCCTGGGCCTGGTTGCGCATCACGGTCGGACGATCCAGGTCACGGTAGTTCACCGACGGCAGTTCCTGGCGAGCAGGTGCTGGAGCGGCGGCCGAGGCCTGGCTGGTGTGCACGGTATTGTCGATAACCTTCACAGGCTTCTCGATTTTTGCGCCCAGACCCGTGGCAACCACGGTCACATGCAGTTCGTCGCGCATGTCCGGGTCGATAACGGTACCGACCTTGACCATCGCGTGCTCGGAAGCGAAGGCTTCGATGATGCTACCCACGTCGGAGTACTCACCCAGGGACAGATCGGGACCGGCGGTGATGTTCACCAGGATGCCGCGGGCACCTTGCAGGTTCACGTCTTCGAGCAACGGGTTGCGGATGGCCGCTTCGGTCGCTTCACGTGCACGGTTAGGACCGCTGGCGCAGCCAGTGCCCATCATCGCCATGCCCATTTCGCTCATGACCGTACGTACGTCGGCAAAGTCGACGTTGATCATGCCCGGACGCTTGATGATGTCGGAGATACCGCGAACGGCACCGGCCAGTACGTCATCGGCCTTGGCGAAAGCCGACAGCAGGCTGGCGTCTTTACCGAGGATGGTCAGCAGTTTCTCGTTGGGGATGGTGATCAACGAGTCCACGCTTTCAGACAGCAGACGGATGCCTTCGTCGGCGATCTGCATGCGCTTGCGGCCCTCGAACGGGAACGGACGGGTCACGACCGCAACGGTCAAGATCCCCATTTCCTTGGCCACTTCGGCAATGATTGGCGCCGCACCGGTACCGGTACCGCCGCCCATGCCGGTGGTGATAAACACCATGTTGGTGCCTTGCAGCACTTCGGCAATACGCTCGCGGTCTTCCAGGGCGGCTTGACGGCCGACTTCTGGATTGGCGCCAGCGCCCAGGCCCTTGGTCACGGCTGTGCCCAATTGCAGGATGGTCCGCGCGCCGATGCTTTTGAGCGCCTGGGCATCAGTGTTGGCGCAGATGAATTCAACGCCTTCAATGTTGCTCTTGACCATATGATTGACAGCGTTGCCGCCGCCACCGCCAACACCGATTACTTTAATAACCGGGCTTGCGGGGATGTTGTCTACGAGTTCGAACATTTTCCCTCTCCTTCATTTCTCTAGTTTTTTCGCCTACTACTTGAAACGGTGTTGCGGTAAATCGTTAGAAATTGCCTTTCACCCAGGCTTGCAGGCGCTCCAGCAACGGCGCTTTGGGCTCGTCACTGCTATAGCTTTCGCGGCTGCCAATGCCCGACAGGGAAATGCCGTCGGTCTGCTTTTGCAGGCCATACAACAGCAAGCCCACACCGGTGGAATAAATCGGGTTGCGCACCACGTCGCCCAGGCCCTTGACGCCATGGGGCACGCCCAGGCGGACCGGCATGTGGAAGATTTCCTCGGCCAGTTCAACCGCGCCTTCCATCTTCGAGGTGCCACCGGTCAGCACGATGCCGGCCGGGATCAAATCTTCGTAGCCGCTGCGGCGCAGTTCAGCCTGGATCAGGGTGAACAGTTCGTCGTAGCGCGGCTCGACCACTTCGGCCAGGGCCTGGCGCGACAGTTCGCGCGGTGGGCGGTCGCCCACGCTCGGCACCTTGATGGTTTCACCGGCACCGGCCAGCTTGGCCAGGGCGCAGGCGTAGCGGATCTTGATTTCTTCGGCGTACTGGGTTGGTGTACGCAGCGCCATGGCGATGTCGTTGGTCACCTGGTCGCCGGCAATCGGGATCACCGCGGTGTGACGGATCGCACCTTCGGTAAAGATCGCGATATCGGTGGTGCCGCCGCCGATGTCCACCAGGCACACGCCCAGCTCTTTTTCGTCGTCGGTCAGGACCGAATACGCGGAAGCAAGCTGCTCAAGAATGATGTCGTCGATTTCCAGGCCGCAGCGGCGCACGCATTTTTCAATGTTCTGTGCGGCATTCACGGCGCAGGTCACCACGTGGACCTTGGCTTCCAGACGTACGCCCGACATGCCCAGGGGCTCACGCACGCCTTCCTGGTTATCGATCACGTAGTCCTGTGGCAGGGTGTGCAGCACACGCTGGTCAGCCGGGATCGCCACGGCCTGGGCGGCGTCGAGGACGCGCTCCAGGTCGGCCGAGCTGACTTCACGGTCGCGGATCGCCACGATGCCGTGGGAGTTCAGGCTGCGGATGTGATTGCCCGCCACACCGACGAACGCCGAGTGAATCCGGCAGCCGGCCATCAGTTGCGCCTCTTCGATGGCGCGCTGGATCGATTGCACGGTGGACTCGATATTGACCACCACGCCCTTCTTCAGGCCCCGGGACGGATGCGTGCCGATTCCGACGATTTCCAGCGTGCCGTCGTCCGCGACCTCGCCTACCAGCGCCACCACTTTGGAGGTGCCGATATCGAGACCGACGATCATTTTGCCGCTTTGCACGTTTGCCATGGGTCCTGCCTCTTCTTAATTCTTCGCGACAGCGGGTTGCGCTGCCGTGGGCGCAGCCGGTTCGCGCCAGCTAACGGCCAGGCCGTTGGCGTAACGCAGGTCGATGCTCGCAATGTTCGTAATCTGTTCTTTCAGGGTTTTGTCGTAGATGGCGATAAAGCGGCGCATCTTCTCCACCAAGTGGTCGCGTCCCAGCAACAACTCGATGCCCGGGCCGGAACTGCCTGCCCCGGTGGTCAAGAACCAGCTGCCCCGCTCGCGCAATTCCAGGCGCGCAATGGAGAAGCCCAGTGGCCGCAGCATCTGGCTCAACGCCTGGTACTGCTGCATCACTTGCTGCTGTGCCCGTTGTGGTCCGAACAACTGCGGCAAATGCTCGTAGTTGGCCAGCTCACGCGGGTTGAACGCCTGGCCCTGGTTGTTCAACAGCGCTTCGTCGCCCCAACGGGCCACGGGCAGTTGTTCTTCCAGGCGGATCGTCACTTGATCCGGCCACACGCGCCGTACTTCGGCGTGGGCAATCCACGGCATCTGTTCCAGTTCGGCACGCATGCCGGCCAGGTCGATGGTGAAGAAGCTCGCCGCGACAAAAGGCGCGATCCGCTGCTGCACCGCTTGCTGGCTGATGTAGCTCAAGTCGCCCTGCACGCTGATCTTGCTGATCGGGCGGTCGGCATACGGCAACAGGCGCTGCGCACCTTCATAGGTGCCAAAGCCCAACGCCACCAACAACACCGGCCAGAACAGGGCCTTGAGAAAACCAAAGTTGGCTTTCGGCAGGCGCGCCGACATCGGCTCTTTAGCCACCATTCGACTGGCACCCCGCGGCACCGGCTTGCGGCCGGGAGCGGGTGGCTGATGACGAAGCGATGCGCCTTGCATGGTCTTAACCTCGTGCCTCTATATAGCTAGCCGCCAGAATCGCCAGCACCAACTGCTGGAAGTCCAGGCCGGCTGCGCGTGCAGCCATGGGCACCAGGCTGTGGTCGGTCATGCCCGGTGCGGTGTTGACTTCCAGGAACCAGAAGTTCCCCTGGTCATCCTGCATCACGTCTGCCCGCGCCCAACCGGCGATACCCAACGCCTCACAGGCTTGCGCCGTGAGGTCCATCAATTCCTGCTCTTTGGTTGCATCGAGGCCGCATGGGATCCGGTACTGGGTATCGGAAGCCAGGTACTTGGCGTCGTAATCATAAAAGGTGTGAGGCGTGCCCAATGCGATGGGCGGCAATACCTGGCCACGCAGGGTGGCGATGGTGTACTCGGGACCCTGGATCCACTGTTCCACCAACACTTGCGAATCGTAGGTACTGGCCGCTTTCCATGCGTCGATCAATTCGGCGGCCGAGTTCACTTTGGCCATGCCGATACTGGAGCCTTCATGGGCTGGTTTGACGATCAAAGGCAGGCCCAGTTCCTTGGCCGCCGAAATACAATCGTCTTCACTGCACAACACGCGGTGACGCGGCGTCGGAATGCCCAGGCTGTGCCACACCTGCTTGGTGCGCAACTTGTCCATGGCCAGGGCCGAGGCGAGGATGCCACTGCCGGTGTAGGGAATGCCGGCGCACTCCAGCAGGCCCTGCATGCTGCCGTCTTCACCGCCACGGCCATGAAGAATGATGAAGGCGCGGTCGATCTTCTCGGCCTGCAGGCGGGCGAGGAAGTCATCGCCCACGTCGATGCCAAAAGCGTTCACCCCGGCGCTTTGCAGCGCCTGGAGCACGGCATTGCCGGACTTGAGCGACACTTCGCGCTCAGCGCTCTTGCCGCCGAACAGCACGGCTACGCGGCCGAAGTCGGCAGGCGCGATGGTGGAGAACAGGGAGCCGTAGTTCGTAGTCATTTCGACTTCCCCTGTACAGCGGCGGCAGCAAACAGCGGGCTCGCCAGCAATTTAGGGGCAAGGCCGCCGATATCACCGGCACCCTGGCACAGCAGGATGTCGCCGGCACGCAGCAGCGGCTTGACGATCGGCGCCAGGTCCACACCCCGCTCGATATAGATCGGGTCCAGTTGCCCGCGCTGGCGGATGCTGTTGCACAGCTTGCGGCTGTCGGCACCGGGGATCGGTTCTTCACCGGCCGGGTAGACTTCCATCAGCAGCAACACGTTGGCATCGGCCAATACATTGACAAAATCGTCGTACAAATCGCGGGTGCGGCTGTAGCGGTGCGGCTGGTAGACCATCACCAGGCGACGCTCCGGCCAGCCACCGCGCACAGCCTTGATCACGGCCGCGACTTCGGTCGGGTGGTGACCGTAGTCGTCCACCAGCATCACGTCGCCGCCGTCTACCGGCAACTGGCCGTAGACCTGGAAGCGCCGGCCCACGCCGGCAAAGCCCGACAGGCCTTCGACGATAGCTTCATCGCTGACGCCCTCATCGGTGGCGATGCAGATGGTCGCCAGGGAATTGAGCACATTGTGGTTGCCCGGCATGTTCACCGACACATCCAAGGGTTCACGATCCGGGCGCAGCACGGTAAAGAAGGTCTGCATGCCTTGCTGACGGACATTGATCGCACGTACGTCGGCGTCTTCGCTGAAGCCGTAGGTCACGGTAGGACGCTTGACCAGCGGCAGGATTTCTCGCACCACCGGATCGTCCAGGCACACCACGGCCAAACCGTAGAACGGCAGGTTATGCAGGAACTCGACGAAGGTTTTCTTCAACTTGTTGAAGTCACCGTCGTAGGTCGCCATATGGTCGGCGTCGATGTTGGTGACCACGGCCACCAGCGGCTGCAGGTGCAGGAAGCTGGCATCGCTCTCATCGGCTTCGGCGATCAGATAGCGGCTGGTCCCCAGTTGTGCATTGGTACCTGCTGCATTCAGCCGGCCACCGATCACGAAGGTCGGGTCCAGGCCGCCGGCGGCGAACACCGAGGCGATCAGGCTGGTGGTGGTGGTCTTGCCGTGGGTGCCGGCGACCGCGATACCGTGGCGGTAGCGCATCAGCTCGGCCAGCATCTCGGCGCGGGGCACCACGGGAATGCGCCGCTCAAGGGCAGTGGCCACTTCCGGGTTGGTGGTGTTCACGGCACTGGAAACCACCAGTACATCGGCCTGCGCGGCGTTCTCGGCACGGTGGCCGATAAAGATCTGCGCGCCAAACGACTCCAGGCGCTCGGTGACCGGCGAGGTCTTGAGGTCGGAACCGGAGACCTGGTAACCCAGGTTCAGCAACACCTCGGCGATCCCGCACATGCCCACGCCGCCGATACCGACGAAGTGGATGCGCCGGATGCGGCGCATTTCTGGTTGTGGCATGGCTTTTTGATTCTCAACCATGGGCCACCTCCAGGCAGATATCGACCACGCTGCGGGTGGCGTCGGGTTTGGCCAGGCGGCTTGCGGTACTCGCCATGCTGTTCAGTCGTTCGGGTTGCATCAAAACCTCAGTCAGGCGTGCGGCCAGGTCGGCGGCGCCAGTCGTTCTTTGCGGCAGCAGGAAGGCAGCGCCCTCCCCGGCCAAATATTCGGCGTTGCGGGTCTGGTGATCGTCGATGGCATGGGGCAAGGGCACCAGCAAGGACGGCAGACCGGCGGCAGCCAGTTCACTGACGGTCAACGCACCTGCGCGACAGACCACCAGGTCGGCCCAGCCATAGGCATGGGCCATGTCTTTGATAAAGGGCTCGACCGTCGCCTCGACCCCGGCCTCGCGGTAGCGGCCAGCGGTCACTTCATCGTGGTGCTTGCCAGCCTGATGGAAGATCTCGGGACGCAGGTCCACAGGCAGTTGCGCCAGCGCCTCAGGCAGCAATTTGTTCAACGGCTCGGCGCCCAGGCTTCCACCCAGGATCAGCAGGTGCGCCTTGCGCCCGGTCAGGGCCTGGCGGGCAATGTCCATAAACAGTTCGGTACGCACCGGGTTACCGGTGGTGCGGCGCTTGTCCATGGCTGCAAAGGTATTCGGGAATGCCTCGCAGACCCGCGCCGCCAATGGCGCCAACAGGCGGTTGGCAGTACCGGCCACAGCGTTTTGTTCGTGGACGATCACCGGCACACCGGCCAACCGCGCGGCCACACCGCCGGGACCGGTGACATAGCCACCAAAACCCAGCACGCAGACCGGCTTCAACTCACGGATGACCTTACGCGCCTGCCACACCGCCTTGAGCAACACCAACGGTGCCTTGAGCAACGACAACTTGCTCTTGCCGCGCAGGCCGCTGACGTTGATCAGGTGCAGGGGCAAACCGGCCGCCGGGACCAATTCATTTTCGATGCCACGGGGCGTCCCCAGCCAATGCACGGTGTAGCCGCGGGCCTGGAACTCACGGGCACAGGCCAGCGCCGGGAACACGTGGCCGCCGGTGCCACCAGCCATGATCAGCACGTTAGCGCCCATGGGTCGGCTCCTCGGCAAAATCGCTCTCGCTAAATTCCATCTCTTCGCTGCCCAAATGGGTTCGACTCTCCCACTCGATACGCAGCAACAAGCCCAGACAGGCACAGCAGATCACCAACGAACTGCCGCCATAGCTGAGGAACGGCAGGGTCAAGCCCTTGGTCGGCAGCAGGCCGACGTTCACGCCGATGTTGATCAGGAACTGGCCGATCCACAGGAAGGCCAGGCCGTACGCCACATAGGCGGCAAAAAACTGTTTGGCTTTCTCGGCCCACAGGCCGATGTACATGGCCCGCACGCAGACGAACACGAACAACCCGACGGTGGCCAGGGAGCCAACCACGCCCAGTTCTTCGGCAAGTACCGAGAACACGAAGTCGGTATGGGCTTCCGGCAGGTAGAACTGCTTCTGCACGCTGTTGCCCAGGCCCACGCCCAGCCACTCGCCGCGACCGAAGGCAATCAGCGCCTGGGTCAACTGGTAGCCGGAGCCGAACTGGTCGGACCACGGGTCGGTAAAGGTGATCAGGCGTGCCATCCGGTAGGGTTGCGCCTGCACCAGGATGGTCACGGCCGCCACCGCCAGGCCAACCATCAGGGCAAAGCGGAACAAGCCAACGCCACCCAAGAACAGCATCGCGGCCGCAGCGCCCATCATCACCACGGTGGCGCCGAAGTCCGGCTCCATCAGCAACAGGCCAGCCATGGGCAGCAGCACGATGAACGGCTTGAAGAAGCCCATCCAGCTTTCCCGCACTTCTTTCTGGCGACGCACCAGGTAACCGGCCAGGTAAATCACCACGAACACCTTGGCGATTTCCGAAGGTTGTACGTTGAACGCGCCGAAGCCGATCCAGCGCATCGAACCGTTCACCTCGCGGCCAATGCCGGGGACGATCACCATCACCAGCAGGCCGAAGGCACCGAGCAGCATCAGCCACCCCAGGCGCTGCCAGGTGGCGATAGGGATCATCATGGTGACGATGCACGCCCCGAGGCCGATCACCAGGTAAATCAGGTGGCGGATCATGTGGTACAGGGTGTTGCCCGACTGCACGGCGGCCACTTCCGAGGACGCCGAGGTGATCATCACCAGGCCCAGGCCCAGCAGCGCCAGGCAACCGGCAAGCATCGGGAAGTCGAGGTCGATCCCGCGCCCGGTAATGATCGGCGATGGGTACGGCTTGATGATGTTCTTCAGGTCCAGACTCATGCCAAGCCCTCCACGGCACGGGCGAACAACTGGCCGCGCTCTTCGTAGTTCTTGAACATGTCGAAACTGGCGCACGCCGGCGACAACAGCACGGCATCACCGGGCTGGGCCAGGGCACGGCACTGGGCAATGGCCTCGTCCAGGGAGGTGGCGCGCACTTGCGGCACTGCGTCGCCCAGGGCGGCGGCGATCAAGTCGCTGTCACGGCCCATCAGCACCACGGCGCGGCAATGGGCAGCCACCGGGCCCTTGAGGTCCTTGAAGTCGGCGCCCTTGCCATCGCCACCAGCGATCAGCAGCAGCTTGCCGTCGATATCGGCACCCAGGCCTTCGATGGCGGCCAGCGCGGCGCCGACATTGGTGGCCTTGGAATCGTTGTAGTAGCTCACGCCCTCCAGGTCGCGCACCCACTGGCAGCGGTGTTCGAGGCCGGCAAAGGTGCGCAGGCTCGACAGCATCGCGTCGAACGGCAAGCCGACCGCATGCCCCAACGCCAAGGCCGCCAGGGCATTGGACTGGTTGTGGGCGCCACGGATCTTCAGTTCACGCACCGGCATCAGGTTCTGGAATTCAAAGGCCAGGTATTTCTCGCCATGCTCTTCACGGATACCAAAGGCCTTGAAATCGGGTTTGCTCAGGCCAAACGTCCAGCATGGTAGGCCCTCGCCCATCAACGGACGGCTCAGAGCATCCTGGCGATTGACCACCACTTGCCGCGCACCACGGAAGATCCGGTGCTTGGCCAGGTGATAAGCCGGCAGGCCGCTGTAGCGGTCCATATGGTCTTCGCTGACGTTCAACACGGTGGCCACTTCGGCGCCGAGCTGATCGGTGGTCTCCAGCTGGAAGCTCGACAGTTCCATGACGTACAGCTCGATATCGTCGCTGAGCAAATCCAGGGCCGGCGTGCCGAGGTTACCGCCCACCGCCACGCGCTTGCCGGCCGCAGCCGCCATTTCGCCAACCAGGGTGGTGACAGTGCTCTTGGCGTTGGAACCGCTGATTGCCACGATGGGCGCCTTGGCGTTACGCGCAAACAGCTCGATATCGCCGGACAATTTCACGCCACGCGCCGCTGCCGCTTGCAGGGCCGGGGTTGCCAGGGCCAGGCCGGGGCTCACGTAGAGTTCGTCGGCACGGCACAGAAATTCCACATCCAACTCGCCACAACGCACTTCCACGTGCGGGTAGTCACGGCGCAGCGTGACCAGCTCCGGTGGATTTTCCCGCGTATCGGCCACGGCAAACGACGTGCCCCGGTTCGCCAGGAAGCGAACCAGGGACATGCCGCTCTTGCCGAGGCCGACAACGATGCGGAAGTGGTCTGAAGCGATCAGGGACACTCGTTTCTACCTCAGTTTCAGGGTGGCAAGGCCAACCAGCACAAGAATCACGGTGATGATCCAGAAACGGACGATTACCCGTGGCTCCGGCCAGCCCTTGAGTTCAAAGTGATGATGAATCGGCGCCATGCGAAACACGCGGCGGCCGGTCAACTTGAAGGACGCCACCTGGATCACCACCGACAGGGTTTCCATCACGAACACACCGCCCATGATGAACAGGACGATTTCCTGGCGCACGATCACGGCAATGGTGCCCAGGGCCGCACCCAGCGCCAGGGCGCCGACGTCGCCCATAAACACCTGGGCCGGATAGGTGTTGAACCACAAAAAGCCCAGCCCGGCACCGATCAGCGCGCCGCAGAACACAATCAATTCACCCGCGCCCGGGACATAAGGGATCAGCAGGTATTCGGCGAATTTCACGTTACCCGACAGGTAGCAGAAGATGCCCAGGGCGCCGCCCACCATCACCGTCGGCATGATCGCCAGGCCGTCGAGGCCATCGGTCAGGTTGACCGCGTTGCTGGAGCCGACGATCACAAAGTAGGTCAACACCACGAAGCCAATGCCCAACGGGATGCTGGCATCCTTGAGCATCGGGAAAATCAGGGTGGTTTCCACCGCGCTTGGCGCCGTCATATAAAGGAAGATCGCCGCGCCCAGGCCGAACACCGATTGCCAGAAGTACTTCCAGCGGCTTGGCAGGCCCTTGGAGTTCTTCTCGATCACCTTGCGGTAGTCATCGACCCAGCCGATGGCACCGAACAGCAGGGTCACCAGCAACACCACCCACACATAGCGGTTGGCCAGGTCGGCCCAGAGCAAGGTGCTGATGCCGATGGACGACAGGATCAACGCGCCGCCCATGGTCGGTGTGCCGGACTTGGACAAGTGCGACTGCGGGCCGTCATTGCGCACGGACTGGCCGATCTGCAGGTTTTGCAGAGTACGGATCATCCATGGCCCGAGGAACAGCGACAAACACAGCGCGGTCAGCACACCCAGGATCCCGCGCAGGGTCAGGTACTGAAAGACCGCGAAGCCTTTGTGGAACTGTTGCAGATACTCAGCCAGCAGCAGCAGCATTAATGTTTCTCCGTACTTGAGCCACACAAGGCCGCGACGACGTTTTCCATCACCGCGCTGCGCGATCCCTTGATCAAAATGGTTGTGTGTTTGTCGTGTTCGGCCGCGCCCAGCGCCTGGATCAATTCGGCCTGGCTCGCGAAATGCCGCGCGCCTGCACCGAACGCAGCGACGGCATGGGCCATGTTCGGGCCGACGGCGTAGAGGGCGTCGACTTTGCCACTGGCGTAGGCACCCACTTCACGGTGGGACTGTTCGGCCCAGTCGCCCAGTTCGGCGATATCGCCCAGTACCAGGACCTTGCGCCCGGCGAAGCCTTTGAGCAGGTCAATGGCCGCGCAGACCGAGGACTGGTTGGCGTTGTAAGTGTCGTCAATCACGCGCATGCCGTTGCTCGCCAGTTGCGCCACGGTGCGGCCCTTGACCGGCTGCACTGCGCCAAGGCCGGTGGCAATGCCGAACAGCGACACGCCCAGGGCATAAGCCGCGGCGGCGGCGGCCAGGGCGTTGGCAACGTTATGGTTGCCCAGCAGGTTCAGTTGCACGTGCTCGTCACCCTGCGGGCTGTGCAGGGTGAAGGCCGGGCAGCCACGGGCGTCGAGCGTGATGTTCGAGGCATGGAAGTCGGCTGCGGCGTTGTGCACGGCAAAGCTCAAGACCTTGCGCCCGGCGGCACGTCCACGCCAGGTTTCAAAGGCCTTGTCATCGAGGTTCAGGACTGCGGTCCCGGAAGCGTCCAGGCCTTCAAGGATTTCACCCTTGGCCTGGACGATCTTCTCGGGGCCGCCAAACTCGCCAACGTGGGCGGTCCCAGCGTTGTTGATAATGGCGACGTGCGGCCGGGTCATGGCCACGGTGTAGGCAATCTCGCCAATGCGCGACGCGCCCAGCTCGATCACGGCGGCGGTATGTTCCGGGGCCAGTTCCAGCAAGGTCAGCGGTGCGCCAAAATCATTGTTGAGGTTGCCACGGGTGGCCAGCACCGGCCCGCGCGTACGCAGGATACCGGCGAGCAGTTCCTTGACCGTGGTCTTGCCGCTGGAACCGGTGATTGCCGCCACCGGGTTGGTAAATGCAGCACGGTTCAGCGCGCCCAATTGGCCAAGGGCCAGGCGGGTGTCGGCCACCAGCAACTGCGGCAGTGTCGAGTCAGTGACTTCACGCTGCACCAGGGCGCCGACCGCGCCTTTGGCGGCCACCTCATTCAAGTAGTCATGCCCGTCGAAACGCGGGCCGGCCAGGGCGACAAACAGTTGCCCCGGCTTGATGTTGCGACTGTCGATACTGACACCGTCGAAGCTGCAATCGCTCGACAACACACGGGCCGACAAGGCCTGGGTCAGTGCGCTGAACGTCATGGCCTTAAGCATGGGCCACCTCCCACGCGGTCAAGGCGCGATCAGCCTCGACCAGATCGGAGAAGGCATGGCGCTCGCCGTTGATTTCCTGGTAGTCCTCATGGCCTTTGCCGGCCAGGACTACCACATCGTCAGCGCTGGCGCTGGCAATCAATTGGGCAATGGCCGCGCCACGACCGGCCACAAACGTCACGTGGGCGGCGTCTTTGAAGCCGGCGCGGATATCCTCGAAAATCTGGCTCGGCGCTTCGCTGCGAGGGTTGTCATCGGTGACCAGCACGCCGTCGGCCAGGCGCTCGACGATCTCGGCCATCAGCGGGCGTTTGCCGCGATCGCGGTCGCCGCCGCAGCCGAACAGGCACAGCAACTTGCCCTTGGCATGAGGGCGCAGGGCTTCGAGGACTTTTTCCAGGGCATCCGGGGTGTGGGCGTAGTCGACCACCACCAGTGGCTGCGTCCCGCCACCCAGGCGCTGCATGCGCCCGGCCGGGCCTTCGAGCTTGGGCAATACACGCAGGATCTCATCCAGGGCGTAATCCAGGCCCAGCAAGGCGCCGATGGCCGCGAGGACGTTGCTCAGGTTGAAGCGACCGAGCAAGGTGCTGCGCAAATGGTGCTCGCCCTGGGGCGTGACCAGCGTAGCGAGTACGCCTTCGTCATTGAACTGGGCTTCGCGGCAATACAGGTAGGCGCTGGCGTCTTCCAGGCTGTAGCTGATCAGGCGCGCTTCGCTTTTTTCGGCGGCCAGTTGGCGACCGAATGCGTCATCGAGGTTCACCACGCGGCACTTCAGGTCAGTCCAGCCGAACAGCTTGGCCTTGGCGGCGGCGTACGCCTGCATGCTGCCGTGGTAATCCAGGTGGTCGCGGGACAGGTTGGTCATCACCGCCACGTCGAACGCCAGGGCACTCACCCGGCCCTGGTCCAGGCCGTGGGACGACACTTCCATGGCCACCGCCTTGGCCCCGGCCTTTTTCAGGTCGGCCAGGGTCGCCTGTACGGCAATCGGGTTCGGCGTGGTGTGCAGGCCGCTTTGCAGCGCGCCATAGAAACCGGTGCCCAGGGTGCCAACGATGCCGCAGTGCTGCCCCAAGAGGTCCAGCGCCTGGGCCACCAGTTGGGTAACGCTGGTCTTGCCGTTGGTGCCGGTGACGCCAATCAGGTTGAGCTGGCGGCTCGGGTCGCCATAAAAACGCCCGGCGATATCCGACAGCTGCGCTGCCAGGCCCTTGACCGGAATCAACGGCACATCGGTCATCGGTAATACAGTGGCGCCTTCGACTTCATAGGCCACGGCCGCCGCACCGCGTTGCAAGGCGTCGGCAATATGGGCCCGGCCATCGAGCTTACCGCCCGGCACGGCCAGGAACAGGTCGCCGGCGCGTACGCTACGGCTGTCCAGGCTCAGTTCGCGAATCAACAGATCGCGGCCAGCGTGGGCGAAAATCTTGTTCAGGCTAAGAGACATCAGCCGCGCCCTCCATTGGCTTTTACAGCAGCAGCCGGTGGTCCGGCGTTGGCTTGTTGGGTCGGCGGCAGGTTATCCGGCGTAATGTTCATCAAACGCAGGGTGCCGGACATGACTTTGCTGAAGACCGGCGCCGAGACCAGGCCACCGAAGTAGCCGGCCTTGCTCGGTTCGTCGATGACCACCACGATGGCGTAGCGCGGGTCGCTCATAGGACCGAAGCCGGCGAACAGCGAGCGGTAGGAGTTTTCCGCGTAGCCCTTGGTGCCTACCGAGGTCTTGCGCGCAGTACCAGACTTGCCGGCCACGTGATAGGCCGGCACCTGGGCACGGAACACGCCGCGTGGCGCCTCGATCACTTGTTGCAGCATGGTCTGCATGGTCTTGGCGACGTTTTCCGGGATGACCTGTTCGGATTTCGGCGCTTCGTCCACGTGGATCAGGCTCAACGGCGTCATACGGCCATTGTTGGCCAGCACGGAAAAGGCGTGGGCCAGCTGGATCGCGGTCACCGACAGGCCATAGCCGTAGGACAGGGTCGCGGTCTCGGCCTTGCGCCATTCACGGTAGTTGGGCAGGTTGCCGACGCGCTCGCCCGGGAAGTCCAGGCCCGTGGGTTGGCCCAGGCCGATCTTCTGCGCCAGGTGGTAGATGGTCTCGCCGCCGATATCAAAGGCGACTTTACTCATGCCCACGTTACTGGAGTTGATCAGGATGCCGGTCAGGTCCAGCACCGGGCCTTCGCTACGGGAGACGTCGCGAATGGTGTATTTGCCCAGTTGCAGGGTGCCTGGATAGACCTCGACCTTGTCGGTAGGCTTCCAGCGCCCGGACTCCAGGGCCGCACTCATGGAGATAGCTTTCATGGTCGAACCCGGCTCGAACACGTCGATCATCGCGCGGTTGCGCATCATCGCCGGTTGCAGGTTGCGACGGTTATTCGGGTTGTAGGTCGGCTGGTTGACCATGGCGAGGATCTCGCCGGTCTTCACGTCCATGATCACCAGGCTGCCGGCCTTGGCGCCGTTCTCGATAATGGCGTTGCGCAGCTCGCGGTTGGCCAGGTATTGCAGGCGCAGGTCAATCGACAACGCCAAGGGCTTACCGGCCTTGGCGTTTTTGGTGACCTGGACATCCTTGATCAGTCTGCCGCGCCGATCCTTGATGACCTGCCGCTTGCCGGGAACCCCGGCCAGCCACTCGTCGTAGGCCAGTTCCACCCCTTCGCGGCCATGATCGTCAATGTCGGTGAAGCCCACCATATGGGCAGTGGTCTCACCGGCCGGGTAGAAACGCCGAAACTCCTCAATGCCGTAGACACCGGGGATTTTCAGGTCGAGCACGCCTTGACCCTGTTCAGGGGTGAGGCCGCGAACCAGATAGATGAATTCTTTATTGGCCTGGGCTTCAAGACGGTCCTTGAGGGCCTTGGGGTCCTGGCCGAGGGCGTGGGCCAGCTCGGTCCATTTGTCCTTGGCCACTTGCAGTTCCTTGGCATTGGCCCACAGGGTGGTCACCGGAGTACTGACAGCCAGGGGCTCGCCGTTACGGTCGGTGATCAGCCCGCGGTGCGCAGGAATCGGGATATGCCGCAGGCTGCGGGCATCGCCCTGGCCGATCAGGAAGTCGCGATCCACCACTTGCAGGTCGATGATGCGCCAGGCAATCGCGCCCACCATCAACGCGAGCAAGCCCAGCACGACGCGGAAGCGCCACGGGTAGAGTGCGCCTTCGAGTTTCATCATGGCGCCACCATGCGGACTTCCGCGGCGCCAGGAATATGCATCTTCAGCTGTTCGGCGGCCAGCACTTCGATGCGGCTGTGGGCCGTCCAGGTGCTTTGCTCCAGGATCAACCGGCCCCATTCCGCCTGGGCCTTGTCGCGCACGCTCAATTCGCCGTACAGGCTATTGAGCAACTGGCGATTCCAGTGGGCGCTGTAGGACACCGCAATTGCGGACACCAGCACGCCGACGTACAGCAGCATCATAAAGAAGCTGCCGCCCGGCAGGGGCTTGGCGAAAAGCCTGCTCACCGCAGCTTCTCCGCAACGCGCATGACGGCGCTGCGCGCACGTGGGTTGGCCTTGAGTTCGGCTTCGGATGCGAACTGCGCTTTGCCATGGACTTTGATTTTCGGCACAAAGGCTTCAAACCGTACCGGCAGGTTGCGCGGCAGGTTATCGGTTTCGCCCTTGACCAGACGCCGCATAAACAGTTTGACGATACGGTCTTCCAGGGAGTGGAAGCTGATCACCACCAGGCGACCACCCACTTCCAGGGACTCCAGGGCCGCCTCAAGGCCAGCCTCCAGGTCACCCAATTCGTTGTTGACGTGAATGCGCAAGCCCTGGAATGCGCGGGTTGCCGGGTTCTTGCCCTTCTCCCACGCCGGGTTGGCGACTTTCAGCACTTCAGCCAGGTCGGCGGTGCGCTCGAACGGCTGGATTTCCCGGCGTTCGACCACGGCACGCGCCATGCGGCCGGCGAAGCGCTCTTCGCCGTATTCCTTGAACACACGGGTGATTTCTTCGTGGGGCGCGGTGGCGATGAACTGCGCGGCGCTGATGCCACGGCTCGGGTCCATGCGCATGTCCAGCGGGCCATCATTCATGAAACTGAAGCCGCGCTCCGGGTCGTCCAGCTGCGGCGAGGACACGCCCAGGTCCAGCAGGACCCCGGCCACCTTGCCCGCCATGCCCCGCTCGGCGACTTCCGCGCCCAGCTCGGCGAAGCTGCGCTGCACAACGACAAAGCGGCCGTCTTCGGCCGCTAGCGCTTGCCCGGTGGCAATCGCCTGGGGATCCTTGTCGAACCCAAGGAGTTTGCCCTGCGGGCCGAGCCGGCTGAGGATCAACCGGCTGTGCCCACCGCGCCCGAACGTGCCATCCAGATAGCAGCCATCAGGGCGCACGGCGAGAGCCTCGACGGCTTCGTCAAGCAGCACGGTGATGTGGTTAAAGCCGCTATCAATAGTCACAGGATCAAATCACGCAGTTCATCAGGCATGGCGCCCGGTTGTTGAATAGCAGCCAGGTCAGCTGCAGACACAGCATCCCAGGCATCTTCGTCCCACAATTGGAACTTGTTCAGTTGGCCTACCAGCATCGCGCGCTTATCGAGCTTGGCGTATTCGCGCAGACGCGGTGGAACCAGGAAACGACCACTGCCATCGAGTTCGAGATCGACGGCATTACCAATCAGCAAACGTTGCAGGCGACGGTTTTCTTCACGCAACGAAGGCAGAGCGCGCAACTTGGTTTCAATCAACTCCCACTCATCGAGGGGGTAAACACACAAACAAGGGTCAACGGCATCAATCGTGATGATTAATTGCCCGGAACTTCGCGAAATGAGCTCGTCACGATACCGGCTCGGCATGGCGAGACGGCCTTTTGCATCGAGACTGATAGCGTTAGCTCCGCGAAACACAGGTGCGTTTCTCCAAATTTTAGCGTTTTACGTTCAAAAAACCCACTTTGTGCCACTTTCCGCCACTTGCGCACACTATAGGAATGCGCCCACCACACCGTCAAGGCGCGGATTAAAGGAAAAGCCTTACAGAACGGAGATTTAGGAGCGTAAAAGGAGGAGAAACGGGAGTTCGGCGATGTTTTTGACTCAACAACCCCAAATAGCTCAAAGAGCTAGAGCTGGAACTTAAAGTAATTTATTAAGAGTAAGATTTTTTCGGTATTACGAAGACGCATCTGCCAATGATTTGGCAGGGAGGGATTCTTGCGTTACTACCTGGTTTCTGCCCGAGACTCGTGCAAAAGGAAAAAGGTGGAGAGTCGATCTATAAGCCGGGTTCTGTCTTGAACAGTCATTCGTCTACGATGGCCATCACTGGACATCTTTAGCAACCTACCCGGTTCCAGCGCGGGCCACGCCTTGGAACCCTATTTGGTCTTGCTCCAAGTGGGGTTTACCTAGCCACGAACTGTTGCCAGTCGCGCGGTGCGCTCTTACCGCACCTTTTCACCCTTACCGGCACCGAAGTGCTTAGGCGGTTATTTTCTGTGGCACTTTCCGTAGGCTCACGCCCCCCAGGCATTACCTGGCACTTCGCCCTATGGAGCCCGGACTTTCCTCCCCCCCCTAATTTTCATAGAGGGCAGCGACTGTCCAATCGACTCTCCGCCGCGAAGGTTAACGGCACGGCGGCCTTAGAACAAGTATTAAAAGACAGCATTGCCATCATGTTCCGACGCCGTGCGCGTTAAACCCTGGAACTATTCGCTCTTTTGCTTATCAAGCGCGGCCTGATACAACACGTTCTTGCGCACCCCGGTGATTTCTGCGGCCAGGGCCGCGGCGCGCTTGAGTGGCATTTCCTTGAGTAGCAGGTCCAGCACGCGCATTGCTTCGCTGCCCACGGCATCTTCACTTTCCGGCGCCGTCCAGCCCGCAACCAGCACTACGCACTCACCGCGCTGCTGATTGCTGTCACCCTCGACAAACGCCCGCAGCTCTTGCAGCGGCAGGCCCTTGAGGGTTTCAAAGGTCTTGGTCAGCTCCCGCGCCAGCAAGGCCAGGCGCTCACCACCAAAGACCAGCTCCATGTCCTGCAGGCATTCGAGGATACGGTGCGGCGCTTCATAGAAGATCAGGGTGCGCGGCTCTTCCTTCAACAGTTCCAGGCGCGCCCGGCGCCCCACGGCCTTGGCCGGCAGGAAACCCTCGAAGATAAAGCGGTCGGACGGCAAGCCCGCCGCCGACAAGGCCGCAATCAACGCGCACGCCCCGGGAACCGGGACTACATTGATACCCGCGGCACGTGCCTGGCGGACCAGGTGGTAGCCCGGATCGGAGATCAACGGCGTACCGGCATCGGAAATCAACGCCACGTCATCGCCTGCGAGCAGGCGGGTAATAAAGCGGCTGCCCTCGTCACGCTCATTGTGCTCATGGCAGGCAGCCAAGGGCGTGGCGATACCGAAGTGCTGCATCAGGCGCAGCGAGTGCCGGGTGTCTTCCGCCGCAATCAACTTGGCTTCGCGCAACACTTTCAGCGCCCGCGCGCTGATGTCGTCCAGGTTGCCAATGGGCGTCGCCACCACAAAAAGCGAGCCAGCAGTGGAATTCAAAGGACCTGGAGCAGTCAAAGCGCACACCTCGATGATTGGCAAAAGCCATATTGTAGCGCGTAGACGTCAAGAAAATGCGCCAACGGGGTCGCGTCCAGACGGTCTGTTTGCGGTGGTTACTGACACCCTGCAACATTTAAACGATCTAAATAGACGGTTTCACGCCAGTAACATCGCGCCCCGGCCAGTGCTTGGGTACAATTCCACGCTAATTTGATCGGTATCAGGAACACTTACATGATCGCTTGCCTGCGGCTGTTCTCTGCCCTCTGCCTTGCTGCCCTGTTGGCGGCTTGCGCCAGCTCGCCCTCCTCCAGCCTTGGCGAACTCCCACGGACCCCGGATGCCACCATCGAGCAGTTGCTCGAACAGGCAACTTCGGCCAAGACCCCGGAACATGCTGCACTGCTGCGCCTGAGCGCGGCAGACATGGCTTTCCAGCAGAACAATCCAGCACGCTCCGCGCAGATCCTCGCGCAAGTGCCACTGGACAGCCTCAAGCCAGCCGCCCAGATCTTTGCCAGCACCCTCACGGCAGAACTGGCCATGGGCCGCAACCAGCCCAAGGCAGCGTTGGCGGCGCTGAGCCACCCAAGCCTGCAAAACCTCAAGGAATTGCCGCCGGAGCAGCAGATCCGCACCGGCACCGTGCATGCCCGCGCCTATGAAGCCGACGGCCAGACCCTGGCCGCCGCCCGCGAACGCGTGGCCATGGCCCCGTTGCTCACCGGCGATGCCGCCGCGAGCAACCACGAAGCCATCTGGAGCCTGATTGCCGCCGTGCCTGGCGAGCAGCTGCAGGCCAGCGGCAACCCGGTGCTCGACGGCTGGATCACCCTGGCCCAGGCCATCAAGAACGCCGGCACCCTGGAGCAGCAGCAAGCTGCCATTGATACCTGGCGTGCGCAGAACCCTGCACACCCGGCGGCGGTGCAACTGCCGACGCCGCTGACCAGGCTCAAGGAGCTGGCCAGCCAGCCCCTGAATAAAATCGCCCTGCTGTTGCCGCAACAAGGCCCGCTGGCCAGCGTGGCCAAGGCCCTGCGCGAAGGCTTCATGGCCGCGCACTACCAGGCGCAACAGGCCGGGCAGAAGCCACCGGTCATCGAGATCTATGACAGCTCACGCGTCAGCTCCCTCGATGAGTTCTACAAGAAGGCCCAGGCTGACGGCGTGCAACTGGTGATCGGCCCGCTGGAAAAGCCGCTGGTCAAGCAACTCAGCGCCCGCCCGCAATTGCCCATCACCACCCTGGCGCTGAACTACAGCGAGGGCGACCAAGCCCCGGCGCAACTGTTCCAGTTCGGCCTGGCGGCCGAAGACGAAGCCCGCGAAGTATCGCGTCGCGCCCGCGCTGACGGCCTGCACCGCGCCGCTGCCATGGTGCCCAAAGGCGAATGGGGCGAGCGCGTGCTCAAGGCCTTCCGCCAGGACTGGGAAGCCAACGGCGGCACCCTGATCGGCGTCGAATATGTCGACCAGCCTGTGGCCCTGGCCCAGCAGATCGCCGATCTGTTCAAGCTGCGCCAGAGCGAAGGTCGCGCCAAGAGCCTGCAAAGCACAGTTGGCGCGGATGTCGCGGCACAGCCCTCGCGTCGCCAGGATATCGAGTTCATCTTCCTCGCCGTGACGCCGCAACAGGCCCAGCAGATCAAGCCGACGCTGAATTTCCAGTACGCAGGCGATGTGCCGGTGTATGCCACGTCCCACGTGTTCAGTGCCAGTGGCGACAAAAACCAGTACAACGACATGAACGGCATTATGTTCTGTGAAACGCCGTGGCTGCTCAACACCACCGACCCGCTGCGCAACCAGGTCACCGCACAATGGCCACAAGCCAATGGCAGCCTGGGCCGCCTCTATGCGATGGGCGTAGACGCCTACCGCCTGGCACCACGCCTGGGTCAACTCAAGGCGCTGCCCGATACCCGTATCGATGGCCTTTCCGGCAACCTGGGCATGAGCCCAAGCCAGCGGATCGAACGCCAGATGCCGTGGGCCAAGTTTGTCAGCGGCCAGATCGAACGCCTGCCCGATACCCCGCGCTGATGCCCCCACGCTCCAGCGCACAAAGCGGCAAGGATGCCGAACAACAAGCACTTGAACACTTGCAGCAACAGGGTCTGCGCCTACTGGCGCAGAACTGGTTATGTAAACGCGGCGAGCTTGATCTGGTCATGCTTGACGGCGATACAGTAGTATTTGTCGAAGTCCGCTACAGAAAATACGCACAATGGGGTGGTGCGCTCGCCAGTATCGACGCGCGTAAACGCCAAAAGCTGATACTCGCCGCGCAGTTTTTCCTGCTCAGTGAACAGCGCTGGGCTGACGCACCCTGCCGTTTCGATGTGGTTGCCATACAAAGCACGCCCCACGGAACCGCTGATCTGCACTGGCTGCGCAATGCCTTCGACGGCTGAGCACCACCTGGGCAGGTCGGACATCTTCACCGCACACTTTTGCTCTTTGCTTTGCGGGCTGCACATTCGTGTGCCATACAGCCGCGCTACTTAAGGTCACACAGATGGACATGCAATCCCGAATTCGCCAGCTTTTCCAGGCCAGTATCGATACCAAGCAACAGGCGATGGACGTACTTGCACCGCACATCGAGCAAGCCAGCCAGGTCATGGTCAACGCCCTGCTCAACGAAGGCAAAATGCTTTCGTGCGGCAACGGCGGCTCGGCCGGCGATGCCCAGCACTTTTCCTCCGAGCTGCTCAACCGCTTTGAGCGCGAGCGGCCGAGCCTGCCGGCTATCGCCTTGACCACCGATTCGTCGACGATCACCTCGATCGCCAACGACTACAGCTACAACGAAATCTTTTCCAAACAAATCCGTGCCCTGGGCCAACCGGGTGATGTGCTGCTGGCGATTTCCACCAGCGGCAACTCGGCGAACATTATTCAAGCGATCCAGGCCGCACATGATCGCGAAATGATTGTCGTAGCCTTGACCGGGCGCGACGGTGGCGGCATGGCCTCGCTGCTGCTGCCCGAAGACGTGGAGATCCGCGTCCCGGCCAATGTCACCGCACGTATTCAGGAAGTCCATCTGCTGACGATCCACTGCCTGTGCGATCTGATCGACAGCCAACTGTTCGGGAGTGAAGAATGACCGTTAACCGCCTCAGCCTTTTGGCCATCACGCTGTGCCTCGCTATCAGCGGCTGCACCTCGGCCATCACTGCGACCCGCGACACACCGATCCAGGACGACCGCGGCACACGTACCTTTGGTAGCAAGATCGATGACTCGCTGATCGAGACCAAGGTCGGCGTCAACGTGGCCAAGGCCGCCCCCGACCTGGGCAACGGCGCATCGCGTATCGTCGTGACCAGTTTCAACGGCATCGTGCTGCTTGCCGGGCAAACCCCGCGCGCCGAGCTCAAGACCCAGGCCGAACAAGCCGCTTCGACTGTGCAACGGGTCAAGAAAGTCCACAACGAATTGCAGGTCGCGCAGCCCATCACCCTGCTGGCAATCAGCAATGACGCCGTGCTGACCACCAAGATCAAGGCACAGATGCTCACCGACAGCGCAATTCCCGGCTCGCGGATCAAGGTCGTGACTGATAACGGCATCGTCTACCTGATGGGCCTGTTGACCCAACAGGAAGCCACCCGTGCGACCAACCTGGTACAGGGTGTGTCCGGGGTACAGAAAATCGTGAAGCTGTTCGAGTACATCGACTGATGTAATCACCAGCCACAAAAAAGGGCGCCGTGCATTGACTGCACGGCGCCCTTTTTTTGTAGCTGGCGGTTACTGGTACTGCTGGTACGGATTGCCCTGGAACTGGTTGTTCTGCTGCTGTTGCTGCGCAGGCTGGCCATACTGTTGGCCCGGGATCGGACCGAGGTTGACCTCCACGCGGCGGTTCTGCGCACGACCGTTGACGTCGGCGTTGCTGGCAATCGGGTTATCCGGGCCGGCTCCACGGGTGGTCAGGTTGGTCGGGCTCACACCTTGGGACGTCAGGTAGTTGGCCACGCTTTGCGCACGCCGCTGGGACAGGTCCATGTTGAGCTGGCGGCTACCGGTGCTGTCGGTATAACCCACAATCTGGATGGTGTTCTGGTTGAACTGCTTGAGCGACCCCGCCAGGTTGTTCAAGGGGGTGTAGAAGCTGCTGGCGATCGCATCGGAGTTGGTCGCAAACGTGATGTTACCCGGCATGATCAGCTTGATCTGGTCACCCTGGCGCTGCACCTCGACGCCGGTATTGGCCATGCTTTCACGCAGTTTCTTTTCCTGCTGGTCAGCGTAATAGCCATAACCCGCAGCACCGATACCGGCCACGGCGGCGCCGATCAGCGCCCCCTTGCCACGGTTATCGTGGTCAATGGCGGCCCCCGCCAACGCGCCAGCCAGCGCGCCGAGGCCGCCGTACTTGGCGGTTTTGCTCATACCTTGTGAACCGCTGCCTGCCTGTCCCTGGCTGCCATCGTAAGGGTTAGGGGAAGCACAGCCCGACAACAGGGCTACCGCAGTGGCAACAACAAGCAGACGACGCGAAGTGAACATGAAGGAAGCTCCTACTTTTGCATTCTGTGATGCAGAGGACATTGGCAATGGACCTGTGCCGAGTTTGGAACACGACAAACGGCAAAAATTCCGTGACCGGCCCCTGCCCTGTAACAAAAGATGGAGGCCGGCACACTTACCTAAACCCTAGCAGAGCCTCGCCAGATCAGGCCCTGACAAACGGATTTTCGCGCATTTCATCCCCCAGGCGCGTATCCGGGCCGTGCCCTGTCACCACGGTCGCGTCTTCGTCCAGGGTATACAGGCGCTGCTGGATCGAGCGCACGATGGTCGCCTGGTCGCCGCCCCACAAATCCGTACGCCCTACCCCGCGCCGGAACAAGGTATCCCCGGCGATCAGCAGCTTGGCATCGGCAAACCAGAAACTCATGGAGCCCGGTGTATGCCCGGGCGTGTGCAAAGCCACGCCGCAGCCACAGGCCAACTCTTCATCATCGGCCAACCAGCGATCCGGCGACGGCACCGGGGTGTAGGGCACACCGAACATCTGGCACTGCATTTCCAGGTTATCCCACAGGAATTGATCGTCCTTGTGCAGGTGCAGTGTGGCGCCGGTCTTCTCTTTTAATTGGCCAGAGGCCAGGAAATGATCGAGGTGCGCATGGGTGTGGATGATGCTCACCACCTTCAGGCCCAGCGCGTCGAGCCGCGCCAGGATCAGCTCATGGTTGCCACCCGGATCGACCACGATAGCCTTCTTGCTGATTGGATCACCGATGATCGTGCAGTTGCACTGCAACGGGCCGACGGGAAAAGTTTCGCGGATCAGTCCAGGGGTTGCGATTTGCATAAGGAATCCCTTCTAGCTGTTGGCGCGTGCGGCGTGCAGTTTTTTGTAGCTGTCGATCAACCGCAGGTGCCGGTCCAGGCCTTCGAGTTTCATGCTGGTTGGGGTCAGGCCATAAAAGCGCACGCTGCCCTCCACCGAACCAATGGCGGCATCCATGCGCTCGTTGCCAAACATCCGACGGAAATTGGCCTCGTAGTCTTCCAGTTCCAGGTCCTCGTCCAACTGCATCTCCAGCACCGCATTCACCGCCTGGTAGAACAGCCCGCGTTCGACGGTGTTGTCGTTGTATTGCAGGAACATCTCCACCGCCTCTTTCGCCTCTTCAAACTGCTGCAAGGCCAGATAGATCAGCAGCTTCAGCTCCAGGATCGTCAGCTGGCCCCAGGCGGTGTTGTCGTCGAACTCGATGCCGATCAGGGTGGTGATATCGGTGTAGTCATCCAGCTCGCTTTCCACCAGGCGCTCGACCAGCGCTTGCAGGCCGTCTTCATCCAGGCTGTGCAGGTTCAGGATATCGGCGCGGAAGAACAACGCCTTGTTGGTGTTATCCCAGATCAGGTCGTCCACCGGATAGATTTCCGAATAGTCCGGCACCAGGATCCGGCAGGCCTTGGCGCCGATATGCTCGTACACCGCCATGTAGACCTGCTTGCCCATGCCTTCGAGAATGCCGAACAGGGTCGCGGCCTCTTCGGCGTTGGAGTCTTCGCCCTGGCCGGAGAAATCCCACTCCACGAACGCGTAATCGGACTTGGCACTGAAGAAGCGCCACGACACCACGCCGCTGGAGTCGATGAAGTGTTCGACAAAGTTATTCGGCTCGGTCACCGCATGACCTTCAAAGGTCGGCTGCGGCAAGTCATTCAGGCCTTCAAAACTGCGGCCCTGGAGCAACTCGGTCAAGCTGCGCTCCAGCGCCACTTCCAGGCTTGGGTGGGCACCGAACGAGGCAAACACGCCCCCGGTGCGCGGGTTCATCAGGGTCACGCACATCACCGGGAACTCGCCGCCCAGGGATGCATCCTTGACCAACACCGGGAAGCCCTGCTCTTCCAGGGCCTGGATACCGGCAAGGATGCCTGGGTATTTGGCCAGTACGTCGGCCGGTACATCCGGCAAGGCGAATTCGCCTTCGATGATTTCGCGTTTCACCGCGCGCTCGAAGATCTCCGACAGGCACTGCACCTGGGCTTCAGCCAGGGTATTGCCGGCACTCATGCCGTTGCTCAGGTACAGGTTTTCGATCAGGTTGGAGGGGAAATACACCACCTCGCCATCCGACTGGCGCACAAACGGCAGCGAGACGATGCCACGCTCTTCATTGCCGGAGTTGGTGTCGATCAGGTGTGAGCCACGCAATTCGCCATCGCGGTTGTAGATTTTCAGGCAGTACTCGTCGAGGATTTCCACCGGCAGTGCATCTTTGCGGCCCGGCTTGAACCAGCGCTCGTCCGGGTAATGCACAAACGCCGCATTGGCGATGTCTTCGCCCCAGAACTGGTCGTTGTAGAAGAAATTGCAGTTCAGGCGCTCGATAAATTCGCCCAGGGCCGAGGCCAGCGCGCCTTCCTTGGTCGCGCCCTTGCCGTTGGTAAAGCACATCGGCGAATGGGCATCGCGGATATGCAGCGACCAGACATTGGGCACGATATTGCGCCACGAGGCGATTTCAATCTTCATGCCCAGGCCCGCGAGAATGGCCGACATGTTGGCGATGGTCTGCTCCAGCGGCAGGTCCTTGCCCGCGATATAGGTGCCCGCGTCTGAAGCCGCAGCCGGCATTAGCAACGCCTGGGCGTCGGCGTCGAGGTTTTCTACCTCTTCGATGACAAACTCAGGCCCGGCCTGTACCACTTTCTTGACCGTGCAGCGGTCGATGGAGCGCAGGATGCCCTGGCGATCCTTATCGGAAATATCGGCAGGCAACTCGACTTGAATCTTGAAGATCTGGTTGTAGCGGTTTTCCGGGTCGACAATATTGTTCTGCGACAGGCGGATATTGTCCGTGGGGATATTGCGCGTGCTGCAATACAACTTCACAAAGTAAGCCGCACACAACGCCGACGAAGCCAGGAAGTAGTCGAACGGACCGGGGGCCGAGCCATCGCCCTTGTAGCGAATCGGCTGGTCGGCCACCACGGTGAAGTCATCGAACTTGGCTTCGAGCCGGAGGTTGTCGAGAAAATTGACCTTGATTTCCATGCGGGATTACCAGAATAGCGGAGCAAACGAATTGGCCGCCATTATCCGGCTTTTGCGGCGCAAGTCTCCCCCTTACCCCAACAACCCCATCTCCTGCGCCCGTGCGACCGCCTGGGTACGGCGCTCGACCCCCAGTTTGCTGTTGATATGACTGGCGTGGGTCTTGACGGTGTGCAACGAGATAAACAGTTGGTTGCTGATCTCCTGGTTGGAACAGCCCTGGGCGATCAACTGCAATACCGCCAGTTCCCGGGTGCTCAGGGTTTCGCCGGTATGGGTGGTTTCGGCCGGTTCACGCGGGGCAACCGCCGGCAGCAGGGCCCACAGGCTTTGTCGCAACCTGTCATTCGGCGCCTGGCCCAGTTGCTCGCGCAGCCAGTCGGGATAACGTTCCAACAGGCGCTGGAAGGGTTGCAAGGCGCCGCCGCTGGCCATTTGCAGGGCGCGGGCAAAAACCGGCCGGGCGGACGCTGCCTGGCCGTCGTCCAGTAACAACAGCACGTGCTGGTTCAGGGCCATCACCGCAATCATCTGCTGGCCTTTGCCTTCGGCTTGCCGCGCCAGCCTATCGAGACGACCCATGGCGCTGTCGGATTGGCCGCGAATGGCATCCAGGGCCGCCTGTTGCAGCTCGATATGTTGCGGCAGGTGTGGATGAAACTCCGGGGCGGCGGCGGCCTGCTCGCCGTTATAGGTCTGCCCCAGGCGCGCCAGCCAGGCATCGGCCAGGTCGGTACGGCCCTGGGCCAGCCACAGCTCGCATTTGATCAGGGTGATCATGGCCAGGTAGTAGATCGGCGGCACGTCCCAGATATGCATCAACCGCTCGGCTTCGGCCAGCTCGGCAAAGGCCTTGGGGAAATCGCCACGGCGCCCCTCAAGGTTGGCGATGACACAGTGGCCGATCAACACACTGATATCCCGGCAGGCGCGGGCTTCGGCCAACCCTGTGCGCAGGCGCAGCAGGCCGGTCTCCGGCTGGCAACGCATCAGCAGCAGGAAGCCTTCATACAATGACAGGCGGGCACGCACCGCATACAGGCGCTGGGACGCCAGGCCCTGCAAGCGTTGCAGGCCCTCGCGCACCTCGTCCAGGGAGCGCAGGATTTCCCCACGGGCCTGCAGCACCCGCGCCCGGTCGTAATGGGCCAGGGCCTCGAACAACGGGTTGCCGACGCGTTGCGCCAGTTCCAGGGATTCGCGGTTCAAGCCCCGCGCACGCCACAGGTCGGCGTCGACGATGGCCAGGTTCGACAGGGTCGACAGGCACATCAAGCGCTGGCCGTAACGCTTGTGCGGCAGGCTTTCCAGGGCTTCTGTGCAATACAGCTGGGTCAGCTCGCGATTGCCGCGCCCCCGGGCGATGATACCGCTGAGGGCCAGCCACTGGGCCAGCATCGACTTCTGCGCCGTGGCCGACGGTGCCGGCAGGAAGCGGCTGAGATGGCTGGACAACTCTTGCGCCGCATCCAGTTGGCAGGCCAGCCCCAGCGCCCAGCTATAGAGCACGATCAAGCGCGGCGTGCTGATCAACAGGCTGTCGGGCAAGTCCATCTTCCAGCGCAGGAGCATGCCGACATTCTGCTCGGCCAGCAGCTGTTCTTCGGACAGGTTCTGCACCAGGTTCGCCGCCACATCCAGGTGCCCCGCGCGCAGGGCCTGCTCCACGGCTTCATCGAGCAAGCCCTGGGCATTGAACCAGCGACAGGCGCGCAAATGCAGGCTGGCGGCCGGCAAGATCGCATTCGGTGAGCGGCGGGTGCGCAGCAAGTCGGAAAACAGGTGGTGATAGCGATACCAATGGCCCTGCTCGTCCAACGGCACCAGGAATACCTGGTGGGCTTGCAGGTAACGCAGGATTTCCGCGCTGTCATGGGCCTCGCGCACCGCATCGCACAGCTCGCTGCAAAAGCGCTCCTGGGAGGCGGTGTCGTAGAGGAACCCCTGGACTTCCGGCGGCAGGCAATCGATCACCTCTTCCAGCAGATAGTCACGGATCAACCCTTCCCCGCCATGCAGGCCCTGGGGCAGGTCGGCCTCGCTACCGGCTTCAGAGGCAGCCAGCAACCAGAAGCGCAAGCCGGCCACCCAACCTTCGCTACGGCGGATCAGGTTGTCCAGGGCCTCACCGCGCAGCGAGCTGCTATGGCGGTCGAGCAAGGCCAGGGATTCGTCGTTGGTCAGGCGCAGGTCCTGTTCATGCAGCTCCAGCAAATGCCGGGACAAGCGCAAGCGCGCCAAATGCCAGTCGGGGCGCTGGCGGCTGGTGACCAGCACCAACAGGCCATCGGGTAAATGGTTGAGGAAAAACTGCAGGCAACGATCCAGCACCGGGCCCTGGGCCAGATGGTAGTCATCCAGTACCAACAATAACGGGGTGCGTGTGGACAGGTGGACGGTCAATTCGTCGAGCAAGCCATCGAGCCATTCTTCAAAGGCAAACGGCTGATGGCGCTGGCGCATTTTCAACAAACCCAGGGCTTGGGCGCCGACCTGCGGGAAATACTGCTGTAAACCTTCCAGCAGGCGCTCAAGGAAGCGCCCCGGATCACTGTCCCGCGAACTGAGGCCCAGCCACAGGCTTTGCCAGTGAGCCGGCAAGCTTTGGCAGAACTCCACCGCCAACGAGCTCTTGCCAAACCCGGCCGGGGCGCTGACCAGCAATAGACGCCCGTCCAGGCCCGCGCTCAAACGCTCGCACAAACGTGGGCGCAGCACATAGCCATCGGGCAGCGGGGGTCGGTAGAAGCGCCCTTCCAGCGTGGGGATTACCGCACTGGCAGGCCCTTGGATTGGGGACAGATCAGTCATCGCCGGGCTCTTGTAATAGGCTGTGGTCGGCATTGCAGATGTCCGCAGACTAGCGTTAAAAGCTGCCGCTTTGTAGATCTTTGCAACATTTGTCTGAAAAAGACTACAACAAGAAATAACCAACTATTTTCCGACTGCCCCAAAACAAATGTGGGAGCGGGCTTGCTCGCGATGGCGGTGTTTCAGTCTGAGTTGCATTAACTGACCCACAGCCATCGCGGGCAAGCCCGCTCCCACACAAGTCCTCTCCAAGCCCGGACTTGCTTACCGCCAGTTAGCGAACACCATCCTGACGCAGGGCCGCCGGGGTGAAGTCGTTGGTGGTGGCGGTGAAGCCGAAGTCATAGGCTTGCTTCTCTTCGTTCTTCATGCCCAGGGCCAGGTAGCGGCCGGACTGCAGGTCGTAGAGGGTTTCGAGGGCGTACCACGGCACTTGCTTGTCGTAGTAGTTCTCGCCATGGGCTTCGGCCACGCGCCACAGTTGGCCACGACCGTCGTAATGGTCGATCACGGCGGCCTGCCAGGTATCTTCGTCGATGTAGAAGTCACGCTTGGCGTAGATATGGCGCTGGCCTTCCTTCAAGGTCGCGACCACGTGCCACACGCGGCGCAGTTCATAGCGCGCCAGGTCCTGGTTGATGTGGCCGGCCTTGATGATATCGGCGTACTTGAGCTTCGGATCGTCGAGCTTGTAGCTGTTGGAGGCGATGTAGATTTCCTTCTTGCCTTCCAGCTTCCAGTCGTAGCGATCCGGGGCGCCGTTGTACATGTCGAGGTTGTCGGAAGTGCGCAGGCCATCGGCGGCAGTACCCGGCCCGTCGTAGGACACTTGCGGCGCACGGCGCACACGGCGCTGGCCGGCGTTATAGACCCACGCGGCGCGTGGTTCCTTCACCTGGTCGAGGGTTTCGTGTACCAGCAACACACCACCGGCCAGGCGCGCCGGGGCCGTCACTTTCTGCTTGAAGTAGAACAGGATGTTACCCGGGTTTTTCGGGTCGAAGTCCTTCATCTTGTCGCGGAACACGAACTGGTCCTGGAAGTACACCAGGCTGTACGAACCGTTGGCCTGCGGCGTGGCCTGGGTCACCAGGCGCGTCACGCTGCCGCCGCGATAGCGGGTGATGTGGTTCCAGATCACCTCGACCCCGCTTTTCGGGATCGGGAACGGAATCGCGGTCTCGAAGTTTTCCAGGCCGTTACCACCGCCTACCAGGTTGGTGCTGGTGGCGTTCTTTTTGATGGAGGCGAACACTTCTGCCGGCACGGTGGCGCCGCGATGGGTGGCGTACACCGGCATCTTGAAGGTTTCGGGGTAGCGCTTGAACATCGCGTACTGCCCCGGTGCCAGCTTGTCTTTGTACTGCTCGACGTTCTGCGCGGTGATGGTGAACTGCGGTTGCTCGCTGGCATACGGGTTGGCCAGGAAGCCCTTGGCATCCACGGCGCCGGCGTTGGTGGGCATCGCCTTCCAGGCCGGGATGGTGCCGGCGGCGTTGCCGGCCATTTCCGCGCCCATCGGGGTCAACGTGGTGCCCAGCTTGGCGGCTTCATCCGCCGAGACGGCCGCCATGACGCTACTGGCCATGATCGACAGTCCCAGCACACCCACGTGCAACAGACTTTTGGTTATTTTCATGTTCTGGTCTTCCTGAAAATACTGACTGCTTAAAGAGTGTGCTTAGAAGTTCACGCCGGCGCTCAAGGCGACGAAATCGCGGTCATCCACCGTGCTGAAGTCGCCACCAAAGAAGTTGGTGTAGTTCAGGCTGACGGTATAGGTGTTCTGGTATTCAGCATCCACCCCCAGGCTGACGGCCTTGCGGCCCTCTTCAAAGTTGCCGCCAGGGCCTGGCGAGTAACCTTTGACGTCATGGGACCAGGCCACGCTTGGCTTGAGGTTGACGCCAGCGAAGACGTCCGGGTATTCCCAGATGGCACGGGCACGGTACCCCCAGGAAGTGGCGGTGGTATAGCCGTCCTGGTTGCAGTTGGTGTTCAAGCCGGCAGTGCTGCCGCCCAGCCCGGCACCCGCGGATGTCGAAGCATTCAGACGGTTGCAGAAACCGCCGGGCAAGCTGCCTGGACCAAACACCGGGTCACGCCCATAACGCGCCTCGGACTTACTCTCAAGCCCGCCGACATGCGTCACACCGATCTCACCCACGGTCGTCAGGCGGCTTGCCCCCATGACCTGGTCGAAGAAGTGCGTAAAGGTCGTTTGGAACTGGCTGACTTCCTTGCGGCGATAGCCATGCAAGTCCTGCCCAGGCTGCCCCTTGAGTACCGAGGCGTTGTTATACCCATTAACCCCAGTCACCCCGGCAAACAGGATATCTGTGGTGTTGAGTTGTACCGGCGCATTCGGACGGTAGCTCAACTCACCACTCCACGCCGTACCCGTAGGCAAGGTGGTGGAGAAACTCAAACCGTAGAGGCGGATGTCTTCCGGGTATTCAACAAAATAGTTGGAGTTACCCGCGACGATAACCGGCGCCAGGCCGGCCAACGGGGCTGGCAGGTTATTGGCAATGTTGAACACACGCTGGGAGGCGCCCTGGCCACTGAAAATCGGCGCACGGCTGTGATAGTTCATGAAGTACGCGCCGAACTCGGTATCCAGCGGTTCAAAGTTGTAGTGGAACGCAAAACCGAACTGCCCACTGTCACGTGCATCGCGGTCAGGTCCACGGGCGACTTTCACACCCTCTTCGTTCATGTCGACCCCTTGGGACGTCAGGAACGGGATGGCTGTTGCCGGAAATTGCGAACGCTTGTTCAGCACCCGCAGGTTGTCGCTGCAACCATCGGAAATAACATCCGGCTGCGAGAAGAAAGTCCCACAGTTATCGGTAACCGTCTGGTCCCACTCCAACTGATAGAAGGCTTCTGCCGACAGGTTGTCAGTCAACGATTGGGACACGTAGAACATATTGACCGGGATCAGGCCTTCCTTGATCTCGGCCCCCGGACGACGGAACGCCGACACGTCGATCGGGTTGACCGAGTTGATGCCGCCACCGATGAAGGTACTTTCACCCCAGCTCACGACCTGCTTACCAAAGCGCACCGAACCCGGCGCATCGGCAATGGAGTAGTTGTGGTAGACGAACGCATCGAGAATCTGCCCGCCCGAGGACTTGGCGCCTTCTTTGCGGTTGTTGTCGCTGATGTCCTTGAACTCGCGGCTTTCGTCCTTGAGTTCAAAGTCGTACCAGTATTTGCCACGTACGAATACGCCGGTATCGCCGTACTTCAGTTCCAGGTCATGGATGCCCTTGAAGATCTTCGAGAACGTCTCCCCACGCTTGAAGTTCAAGTGACCGTCATCGGAGGTCTGCGACAGCCCCCTGCCGCCGTTGTTGGCGCCGATCAGGTCCTTGTTGGGCTTGGACGTGCCCCAACTGGCCCCCACCGACAGGGACGAGTCGAAGCTGCCTTCGATTTCACCGATGTTGAAACTGACGCCGAATGCGGGCCCGGCGAGGGTCGAGGCAAGACTGACCGCCAGGGGTAATCTCGCCCGGCGCCAGAACTGGTTTACTGAGGTCATCGACGCTACTCCATGTGCATTTTATTGTTATGGCAGTGAGCCTTTTCAAACACGCTTGTAACAGCCGGAATACAACGATTCCAATGCCAGACAGCTGCCGGACCACCCAGGCCCGCAGCGCCGCATCCTTGAAAAACGCTGGGAGGGACTATAGCCAGCGGGGGGTATCGCTTGATCCCTCTAAAGTGTGATTTGCATCACCAACCCGTCTGCAACAGCCCTTTCGCCATGTCAGCGAGGGCTGACGCGAAAGAGGATGGCTGAAATTCACCAAATGACAAGGCGAAGGCTTGTAATAGAGCATTGCCGTGCCCGGACGGGCACGGCACGAGGGGTCAGAGCGTGGAGAGGAAGGTGCTGTTATTGGCCTGCCATTCGATGATGTCGATACGGATACGTTTCTTGTCCAGCTTGCCGACGCTGGTCTTGGGAATTTCCGTAACAATGGCAATCTGACTTGGAATCGCCCATTTGCTCAAGTGGCCCTGCTCGACATACGGCTTGAGGTGTTCCTTGAGTTCGCGGGCGCCAATCCCGTGGCCTTCACGGACCACCAACAGCGCAAACGGGCGCTCGCCCCACTGCGGGTCGGCAATCCCGACCACCGCTACTTCGCGTACCGCCGGGTGACGGCTGACCAGGTCTTCGAGGGCCAGGGACGAAACCCACTCACCACCGGTCTTGATCACGTCCTTGATCCGGTCGCGAATATCGATCACGCCGAAGGCATCGAGGGTGGCCACGTCGCCGGTGTGCATCCAGCCGCCTTCCCAGAGCTCGGCGCCCTTTTGCGGTTCCTTGAAATAACCTTCGCTGAGCCACGGCGCACGCAGCACCAACTCGCCCTGGGACTCGCCATCGGCCGGGAGGAAATTGCCTTCACTGTCGACGATCGCAGCCTCCACCAACGGCCCGGGCACACCGGCCTTGATCCGATAGGTGGTGCGCTCGTCTTCGCTGCCGGCCATCAGTTCGTCATTGAGGTGGGCACAGGACACCAGCGGGCCGGTCTCGGACATGCCGTAGGCCGCCGTCAGCTGGATACCACGGGCCTTGGCCGCCTCATACAGCGAGCGGTTGAGGGCGCTGCCGCCGATGACGATCTTCCAGCCGGCAAAATCCACGCCCTGGGCGGCCTTGGCATTGAGCAGCATCTGCAGGATGGTCGGCACGCAGTGGGAGAACGTGACCTTCTCCTTGCGCCATAGCTCCACCAGGTATTCCGGGTCGTAGCGCCCGGGGTAGACCTGCTTCAGGCCCAGCATGGTCGCCACATACGGCAGGCCCCAGGCGTGCACGTGGAACATCGGCGTGATGGGCATGTACACATCGTTGGTGCCCAGCAGGCGCACGCTGTCGACGCTGCCCATGATGGTCGCCACGCCGATGGTGTGCAGCACCAGTTGGCGGTGGGTGAAATACACCCCCTTGGGGTTACCGGTGGTGCCAGTGGTGTAGAAGGTGGTGGCCACCGAATGCTCGTCGAAATCCTCGAAGGTGTACTGCGTACTGGCGGCCGCCAGCAGGGTTTCGTACTCGCCTACCAGGTTGGGCAGGTCGGCGGTTTTTTCTGCGCCATCGGTCAACAGCAGGGTCTTGTCGACGGTGGTCAACTGCCCGGCAATCGCTTGGTACAGGCCGACGAACTCGCTGTTGACCAGCACAAAGCGGTCCTCGGCGTGGTTCATCGTGTAGAGGATCTGCTCTGGCGACAGGCGCACGTTGATGGTGTGGATCACCGCGCCAATCATCGGGATGGCGAACATGCATTCCAGGTAACGGTGGCTGTCCCAGTCCATCACGGCGACGGTATCACCGGCCTTGACCCCGGCGGCGGTCAACACATTGGCCAGGCGGGCGACGCGCTCGATCAGGGTGGGGTAGGTGTAGCGCAGTTGGTCGCGGTAGATGATTTCCCGGGTTTTTTCATAGCGCACGCCCGACATCAACAGGCGTTTGATCAACAGTGGGTATTGGTAGGCGCCTTCGGCGGGCGGGATAACACGAGTCTGCAACATACGAATCCCTTTTTATGACTGCACGGTCTTGGCTAAAGGATTTGCACTGTAGAGACCTTGCACGCCGGCCAAATCAGCCGAAGGAATGATTTGCGGGGCTGAATGAATGCTAGCTTTGCGCCAGCATTCATTCACGGATAACGCGATCAGCGCTCGGTAAACGCTACTTTCACACCGATGGCAATCAGCACCACCCCCATGCTCCGATCAAACCAGTGGCCCATGCGCGCAAAACCTGCGCGCACGCGCTGTTGGCTGAACAACATGGCCACCATGCAGAACCACAGGGCGGTGGCCACGGCCAGGTACAGGCCATAACCGGCCTGGATCGCCAGCGGCGTGTGGGGGTTGATCACCACGGTGAACAGCGACAGGAAAAACAGCGTGGCCTTGGGGTTCAGGCCATTGGTCACAAAACCCGAGGTAAAGGCGCCGCGGGCACTGCGCTCGCCCACTTCGCGGTGCAGCTCTTCTTCGCCGGCAGGCTTGGCCGGCTGCGCGCGCAGGGCCTTGAAGCCGATGTACAACAGGTAGGCCGCCGCCGCCCATTTCAAGGCGTTGAACAGCACGATGGACTGGGACACGATCAAGCCGATACCGAGCAACGAGTAGCCAACATGAAGGAAAATCGCCGAACCGACGCCCAACGCCGTCCAGGTGCCGGCACGCCGGCCATGGGTCACGCTCTCGCGCACCACCACGGCAAAGTCCGGCCCGGGGCTGGCCACGGCCAACAGGTGAATCAACGCCACGGTCAAAAACTCGGTGATGTACATGCACACTCCAAGAAGTAACTGATTATTTCATCTGGTAGGCTCGGCAGATTACGCTTTTGAACCCTGTCACAAAAGGTACAGTTGATGACGAACAATCGCCGCGCGGTCTTCCTCGATCACCCTTCCCTCGATCTAGGGGACCTGGACCTGAGCGGGTTGCGGGAAACCTTCAGTGACTTGCAGTTGTGCGAACAGACCCGCGCGGATCAGGTGATCGAGCGCTTGCAAGGCGCTCAAGTAGCGATCAGTAACAAGATCCTGATCAACGCCCAGACACTGGCCGCCTGCCCCGAGCTGAAGCTGATCCTGATCGCCGCCACCGGCACCAATAACGTCGACCTGGCCGCCGCCCGCGCCCAGGGCATTACCGTGAGCAACTGCCAGGGCTACGGCACGCCGTCGGTGGCGCAACACACGATCATGCTGCTGCTCAACCTCGCCACACGCCTGAAGGACTATCAAAAAGACGTCGACGCCGGCCTGTGGCAGCAAGCCAGGCAGTTCTGCCTGCTGGATTACCCGATTGTCGAACTGCAAGGCAAGACCCTGGGCTTGCTGGGGCATGGCGAGCTGGGCGGCGCCGTTGCGCGCCTGGCCGAAGCCTTTGGCATGCGCGTGATGCTGGGCGCCATCCCCGGCCGCCCGGCCCGTGCGGATCGGGTGCCACTGGACGAGCTGCTGCCGCAGATCGACGCCCTGACCCTGCACTGCCCCCTCAACGAACACACGCGGCACTTTATCGGGGCCCGCGAGCTGGCGCTGCTCAAGCCGGGCGCGTTCGTGGTCAATACCGCACGCGGTGGCCTGATTGATGAACAGGCCTTGGCAGACGCCTTGCGCAGCGGTCATCTGGGCGGCGCGGCCAGCGATGTGCTGAGCGTCGAACCACCGACCACCGGCAACCCGCTGCTGGCCGGTGACATCCCCCGGCTGATCATCACCCCCCACAATGCCTGGGGCAGCCGCGAAGCGCGGCAGCGGATCGTCGGCCAATTGACCGAAAACGCCCGGGGCTTTTTCAGCGGCGCCCCGCAGCGCGTCGTCAGTTGATAAACTGCGCTCCTTTTTCAGGAGCAGACCATGGATCCGCGCAGTGAAGTACTGCTTCGCCAGGCCGAACTTTTTCAAGGCAACGTGTTGCTGGCCGGCCTGCCCGCCGACGACCTGCTGGGCCGCCTGCCCAATGCCCATGGTTGGTGCTGGCATGCCGGTGACCAGGCGGCGCTGGATGCGCGGTTTGCCGAGCGCAGCCATTTCGGGGTGAATGTGCCGCAGCGTGCATTCGACACGGCCGTGGTGTTCCTGCCCAAGTCCAAGGATCTGGCCGACTACATCCTCAAGGCCGTGGCGGCACGGCTGCCGGGGGCCGAGCTGTACCTGGTGGGCGAAAAACGCGGCGGCATCGAAAGCGCCGCCAAGCAGCTGAACGCCTTTGGCAAGCCGCGCAAGCTCGACAATGCGCGGCACTGCCAACTGTGGCTGGCTACCGTGGCCGACGCCCCGCCAGCCCCCGAACTGGCGAGCCTGGCCCAAGTCTTTGAAGTGCCACTGGCCGACGGCCCGCTCAAGGTCGTCAGCCTGCCCGGCGTGTTCAGCCATGGCCGCCTGGATCGCGGCACCGCGCTTTTGCTCGAACACCTGGACAAGCTGCCCAGCGGTCATCTGCTGGACTTCGGCTGTGGCGCCGGCGTGCTTGGCGCGGCGGTCAAGCGACGCTACCCGCACAACACCGTGACCCTGCTCGATGTGGACGCCTTCGCCACGGCCAGCAGTCGCCTGACCCTGGAGGCCAATGGCCTGGAAGGCGAAGTGCTGACCGGTGATGGCATCGACGCCGCGCCCATGGGCCTGGATGCGATTCTGAGTAACCCGCCGTTCCATGTCGGGGTGCATACGGATTATTTCGCTACGGAAAACCTGCTGCGAAAAGCACGTCAACATCTGAAAAACAGTGGCGAACTTCGGTTAGTCGCCAATAGCTTCCTGAAGTACCAACCACTGATCGAAGAGCATCTGGGCGTGTGCGCAGTCAAGGCCGAGGGCCAGGGCTTTCGCATCTACCGGGCCAAACGCGGCTGACGGGCGTTTGAAAAAGAAGGCTTGCCGAATGGATTTTGCCAAGGCAGAATCCGCTCCGTCCTAGGGGAGTAGTCTCCCACGAGCAATATGCTCGTCCGGCATACGTCAACATACTTGGTCAGCAGACCATGGCGTATGCGACCCAGGAGTCCGCACAGACGGACCGGGGTTTGACAAGACCTATGACACGCACACCTTACCCGGGGCGGGAAGGCTGTACGTGTCATAGCCGTGTCGACCCGCCCCTGGAAACCTACCTGATGCTGGATTCACTGCTCGTTCCTACCGCAATCGTTGCCTTGGCCGAAATCGGCGACAAGACGCAATTACTCGCGCTCATTCTCGCCGCACGCTTTCGCAAACCCTGGCCGATCATCGCCGGCATCATCGCCGCGACCCTGGCCAACCACGCCGCCGCCGGTGCCGTGGGCGCCTGGTTTGGCAGTTTCTTCTCGGATGCGGTGCTGCACTGGATCCTCGCCGCGAGCTTCTGCGCCACGGCCCTGTGGACCCTGGTGCCAGACAAACTCGACGATGACGAAACCAGCACCTCACGCAAGTTCGGGCCGTTCCTGACCACCCTGATTGCATTCTTTATCGCAGAAATCGGTGACAAGACGCAGATCGCCACGGTGATGCTGGCGGCACAGTACCCGGAGTTGTGGCTGGTGATTATCGGCACCACCTTAGGCATGTTGATTGCCAACGTACCGGTGGTTCTGGCGGGGAATTTCGCGGCGGAAAAACTGCCACTGACCCTGATTCGGCGCCTGGCGGCCTCGGCGTTCTTCATCCTGGCGCTGGTGGCGGTGTACAAGGCCATGCAAAGCAGTGGCTGGATCTAATTGCAAATGTGGGAGCGGGCTTGCCCGCGATAGCGGTGGGTCAGTTAAATATATCTAACCTGGCACTCCGCCATCGCAGGCAAGCCAGCTCCCACATCTGGAGCTTCACAAGGCCTGGATTATCAGGATTTCTTGGCCTGCTGGTACAACGGCATCACCTTGGGAATCGCCGCCTGCAACGAGGCGATCCGGCTGCTGGAGGCCGGGTGGGTACTCATGAACTCAGGCGGCGCGCCTTCGGAAGCCTTGGCCATTTTGTTCCACAGCGTGATGGCGGCGTTCGGGTTGTAACCGGCACGGGCCGAGAGCTCCAGGCCGATCAGGTCGGCTTCGTTCTCATTGCTGCGGCTGTTGGGCAAGGTCATGCCGTAGTTGGCCACGGTGTCGGCCAGCGCCATGCTGTCCTGGCCCAGGCCCAGCAATGCACCGGCGCCCTGCTTGGCCATCTCGATGCCGTAGGCCTTGGACATGGCTTCGCGGCCGTGTTCGCGCAGGGCGTGGGCAATTTCATGGCCCATGACGGCCGCCAACTCGTCGTCGGTCAACTTGAGGTTTTCGATCAACCCGCTGTAGACAAAGATCTTGCCGCCAGGCCCGCAATTGGCGTTCATCTCGTCGCTCTTGATCAGGTTCACTTCCCACTTCCACTGCGCTGCATCCGGGCGGAAGGTGGGCGCCTGGGCGATCAGCCGCTTGGCGATGGCCTGCACGCGCTTGGCGTTGGTGCTGGTCTTGTCCACCAGGCCCTTGCCACTGGCTTCACCCAGGGTCTGCTGGTACGACTGCGCGTACATCTGGTCGACTTCCTGGCTCGACAACATGCTGAACATGTACTGCTTGCGTTCCACACCCACGGCACCGCCGCTGGTGGTATTGACCGACTGGCAACCGGCGAGCAGCAAGGCTGCGCTCAAGGCCGTGACCACCAATGATTTTTTCATGCACATTCTCCCTGAAAACATGGCGCGTATCGTAGGCGCTCCCTTGTATCCGCGCCAGATACTCCTGACGTTTAACCGCTAATTTTCAGACACTGCCCACGCCCACGACCATTCTGTTTACGACATTCCTGACGCTTTTACGGGGCACCCCCTCATGCCCGCCCGGTCTGTGGCCGATATAAAAAGCAGATCATGCCCCTTGCGTCTGGAGCTTCCATGAAATTCAAGTCGATTCAGTTTTCTGTCGCCGCACTGGCCGGGGCCATCGTCCTGAGTGTCGTCGCAGCCCTGGTGCTTTACGCACTGTTCGCCGGCGCACGGACCCAGGACATGGTGCAAGCGCGCACCCAGACACAATTCGAGCAGATCATCGAGCAACGCCTCAGCGCACTGGCGCAAACCCAGGCCACGCTGATCCAGCGCGAACTGGAGGCGCCACTGCTGATCGCCAAAGGCCTGGCCACCACCAACGCGTTGATGGGCATGAAGGACGCAAACGGTGCCGCGCCGTTGCAGGTCAGCCGTGAACAACTGATCAACCTGCTGCACGAAACCGTGGTGCGCAACCCGAAAATCCTCGGCTCCTATATCGCCTGGGAGCCCAATGCCATCGACCACAATGATGCCAACTACCTGAACACCGCCGTGGTCGGCGTGGAACCCACAAACGGGCGCTTCATGCCCTGGTGGTTTCGCAACCAGGACGGCAGCCTGGGCCTGGAGAAACTCGCCGACCTGACCGACCAGAAAATCCTCGCCACCGGCATTCGCGCCAGCGAGTACTACCTCTGCTCCAAGGAAACCCAGAAACCCTGCGCCATCGACCCGGCGCCCTATCGTGTGGGCAATACCACGGTGATGCTGGCGTCGTTTATCGAGCCGATCATGATCGACGGGGTGTTCCAGGGCATCGTCGGCGCCGACCTGTCAGTCAATTTCATCCAGGACATGCTGACCGCTGCCAACCAGAAGCTCTACAACGGCGCCGGTGAAATGGCACTGATTTCCAGCAACGGGCGCCTGGTGGCCTATACCAAGGACTCGAGCAAACTGGGGGAAAAGACCAGCGACCTGCTCGACCAGAATGAACTGGAGAACCTCGGCCAGCTGAAAGCCGGCGCCATGCGCTACGACATCGACCAGGCCAACGGGCATATCGAGTTGTTCCTGCCGTTCAATATCGGCCAGACCGATGCGCGCTGGACCCTGATGCTGCAACTGCCCCTGGACGCCGTGATGGCCGACCTGCACACCCTGCAAGGCGACCTGGACGCCCAGCGCAAGGCCGATATCTTCGGCATGACCCTGGTCGGCCTGCTGATTGCCGGTGTCGGCCTGCTGGTGATCTGGCTGGTGGGCCATGGCATTGCCCGGCCGCTCAAGCAAATGGTGGCGATGCTCAATGACATCGCCCAGGGCGAAGGCGACCTGACGCGCCGCCTGACCAGCGACCGCGCCGATGAACTGGGGGCAATTGCCGCGGGCTTCAATACCTTCTTGATCAAGCTGCAGGGCATGATTACCCAGGTGGTCAGCTCGGTGCAGAAGGTCAGCGACTCGTCGGAGCACACCGCCGATATCGCCATCCGCACCAACCAGGGCGTGCACAAGCAAATGGTCGAGATCGACCAGGTCGCCACCGCCGTGCACGAGATGACCGCCACCGCCCAGGACGTCGCGCGCAATGCCACCCAGGCGGCACAGGCCGCCACCCACGCCGACCAAGCCGCGAGCCAGGGCATGCAGATTGTGCGCGACACGTCCACATCCATTGGCGCCCTGGCCCTGGAGATCGGCAAGGCAGTGGGCGTGGTCCAGGCCCTGGCCAAGGACAGCGAGAACATCAGCGCGATCCTGATTGCCATTCGCGGCATTGCCGAGCAGACCAACCTGCTGGCCCTTAACGCTGCCATCGAAGCCGCCCGGGCTGGCGAACAGGGCCGAGGCTTCGCGGTAGTGGCCGATGAAGTGCGCAACCTGGCGCAGAAAACCCAGAAGGCCACCGAAGAAATCCAGGCCATGATCCAACAATTGCAGCAAGGCACGCGGGATGTGGTGCAGGTGATGGAGGACAGCCAGCAGCGCACCGATGAAAGCGTGCAACACGCGGCCAAGGCGGCCCAGGCCCTGGAGACCATCACCCAGGCCGTGTCGGTGATCAACGATATGAACACGCAGATTGCCAGTGCGGCGGAAGAGCAGAGCGCGGTGGCCGAGGATATCAACCGCAATGTGATCAATATCGGCCAGGTGGCCAATGAAGTGGCGGGCGGTGCGGATGAGTCCAGTGCCGCCAGCGCGGGGCTGACCCAACTGGCGGAGCAGCAGCGGCGGTTGATCAATCAGTTCAAGGTCTGAAGGTTTCAGTGGCCTTTAGGGCCTCATCGCAGGCAAGCCAGCTCCCACATTTGAAGGTATTCACACATCAAAATGTGGGGGCTTGCCGGCGATGGCACCAGCGAATCCCCCGCCCCCCCCCCCTGCCTCAACCCGGGGTCAAACACTCCGGCCCATTGAGCTTCGGATCATTGACCATATTGGCCAGCACCCGCTCACGCAACGCCGTCGGCTCACTGGCCAACAACCCCTGCAACACATGCAGCGGCGTCTCGGGATCCAGCCAGGCGGCCTGCCCCGCCGCATCGAGAATCAACGGCCGACGCTGGCTTTGCGCCGCCTGGGTCACCACCGCCGTGCTCAACCACACCTGCTCCTGCACCGGGTAAGCCTCCCAGATCGCCGCAAAAAACAGGGTCGACCCCTCTCCCGGCGTCAGCCAATACGGCCGCTTGCGCTGGGTGCCGCGCCATTCATAAAAGCCATTGGCCGGCAGCAGGCAACGGCGCAGGCGAAAGGCCTCGCGAAACATCGGTTGCTCGGCCAGGGTTTCGGCACGGGCGTGGGCCGGGGTGCGGGACAGGTCGGTCAGCCACGGCGGCGTCAGCCCCCAACGGGCCCGCGCCAGGGTGCGCTGGCCGTCGGTGGCGCGCTGGATCAGCACCGAATCATTGGGGGAAATATTCCACTGGGCCTGTTGATCCGCCGGGAAGCCCGGCAAGGCGGCAAACGTGGGATTCCAGCGAAACAGGGCATAACGTCCACACATGGGGCAACACGACTCTTGGGTAAACCGGTCGACAGCCTAACAGACCAGCACGTCGGGGAAGCTGTCGGGTTCATCGCCGGGCAGGGGCTGGGCACTGATATAGGCGGTAATCAGCTCGCGGGCCTCGGCCGCCTGGTCGTTCTCCACTTCCAGGCCCAGCAGGCCGAAGATCGGCAGTTCACCCGTGCCCCCCAGCAGATGGCGCCCCACCAGATGGGCATCGATGCCTTCGCTGGCGAGCATTTGTTGCAGCAGCTCGCCCTCCATCAGGTTCTCCGGCTCGTAGATTCGTTGCATGGTCGCCCCCCACTACTCATTCTCGCTGCGAACTTCGAGCATCCATTCATCGCCGTGGACCTGAAGATGGAAGTTGATCGGCCGACAGCACACCTGGCAGTCCTCTATATAGTTCTGGTCACCGCCAGACAAATCCACAGAGGTCTCGACCGCTTCACCACAATAAGGACAATCGTACAGCGCAGGTTCTAGCATCGCGGTCTCTCCCGGGTGACTTGTGCGTATAATCGCCGGCCTATTTGCAGGGTTTTTCGTTTGATGCCATTTGTTCAGACCTCACTCTGTCACTTATCGATCCAAACCTTTTTACTTACCCTAGCCATTTCTAACAAGAGAGCATGATGGGCCAATTCGATACCATCCGACCTTACAACGACAGCGAAGTCCCGGCAGTGTTGGCCCGGCTGTTCAGTGACAAGGCCTTTCTGGACATCCTGACCCACTTTCGCTTCCCGCGTTTTGCCGGCGCCTTTGGCTGGCTGCTCAAGCCGCTGATCGCGCAGAAGCTGCGCCGTGAGTTCGCCGGTGTCACCACCGTCGCCACCTTGCAGGACAAAGTCGAGCTGTACGTCGACCACACCATCGACCGGGCGACCGACGGCGTCACCTACACCGGGGTCGAACAGCTCAAGTCCGGCATGGCCTATGTGTTCCTGGCCAATCACCGCGATATCGTGATGGACCCGGCCTTCGTCAACTATGCGGTGTACCACGCCGGCCTGCCCACCCCACGCATTGCCATCGGCGACAATCTGCTGCAGAAGCCGTTCGTCAGCGACCTGATGCGCCTGAACAAGAGTTTTATCGTGCACCGCTCCATCAGCGGGCGGCGCGAGAAGATGGCGGCTTATCAACTGCTGTCGGCCTATATCAACCATTCGATCCGCAACGACTGCCAGTCGATCTGGATCGCCCAGGCCGAAGGCCGCGCCAAGGATGGGGATGATCGCACCGAGTCGGCGATCCTCAAGATGTTCCATATGAGCCGCAAGGACGAGCCATTCGCCGAGGTCATCCTGTCGCTGAACCTGACTCCGGTGTCCATCAGCTATGAGTACGACCCGTGCGACGTGGCCAAGGCCCGCGAACTGTATATCCGCGCCACCACCGGCACCTACACCAAGGCGCCCGGTGAAGACGACGCAAGCATTGCCCTGGGCATCACCGGCTACAAGGGCCGGGTCCACGTCAACTTCGCACTGCCCATTACCGAGCATTTTGAAGATACCAAGCAATTGGCCATCGAGCTGGACCGGCAGATCCTGGGAGGCTATCGACTGTTTCCCGTGCATTACCTGGCGTATGCACAGTGGAGCGGCGCCGACCCGCAATTGCAGGTGCCAACGGCTGCCGAGGTGTTCCCGGCGGACGAACTGGCCAAGGCAAAGGCGGAGTGGGAGCGACGGTTGAATGCCTGCCCGGCGGAACACCGACCGTATCTGGTGCTGCAATATGCAACGCCGGTGCGTAATCAGTACCGGGTCAAAGCCGGGATCGCCCTGTAACCCAATAGCGTGAACAACACACAACACAATGTGGGAGCGGGCTTGCTCGCGATAGCGGTGGGTCAGTTGATAACTACTTGACTGACCCACCGCTATCGCG
>NZ_JBWKWY010000015.1:99144-124434 GCF_059422465.1 Pseudomonas sp. GW821-FHT01D09 | reverse complement strand
TGGCGTCCCCTAGGGGACTCGAACCCCTGTTACCGCCGTGAAAGGGCGGTGTCCTAGGCCACTAGACGAAGGGGACAAAACCTTCTGTACAACATGATCAAGCTGGGCCTGATCAATTCAAGGACGGTGTGGCCAGACCTTGAACCTGTAAATTGGTGGAGCTAAACGGGATCGAACCGTTGACCTCTTGCATGCCATGCAAGCGCTCTCCCAGCTGAGCTATAGCCCCTCATCGGTGAGGACGGGGCGAATCTTAATGGCGCTTTGAAGGGCTGTCAAATTTATTTTCAACAATTTTCAAAATTTTTTGCCGGGATAACAATCACTTACCATCAAAACCCCGGAAAGCCGGGGTTTTGACCTTGGCAACGCTTAACTAGGCGATAGCACCCAGCAGCTTTTCCCATTCCTTGTTTTCTTTCTTCGACACACCGCCCAGCAAATCAAGGGCTTGGCGCAGACGGAAACGGGTCAGGTCAGGGCCGAGGATTTCCATCGCATCGAGTACCGACACCGAACTGGCTTGCCCGGTAATGGCGGCAAACATCAGCGGCATCGCATCGCGCAGTTTCAACTCCAGAGACTCGACCACCGCCTGGATCGTCGCAGTGATGGCATCCTTCTCCCACTGGCGCAGGCTTTCGAGCTTCCACAGGATCAGCTGCATCAACTGGCGAACCTGATCGCCCGAGAGCTTCTTGGACTCGAACAGCTTAGGATCCGGGCTCACCCCACCGGCAAAGAAGAAGCTGGCCAGCGGCGCGACCTGGCTGAAGGTTTCCACCCTGCCCTGCACCAACGGGGCGATCTTCATCATGTACTCGGGGTTCAACGCCCACTGCTGCACGCGGCTGGCGAATTCTTCCACCGGCAGGTCCCGCAGCCATTGGCCATTGAGCCACGACAACTTCTCGATATCGAAGATCGGCCCGCCCAGGGAGACGCGGGACAAATCGAAGTGATCGACCATTTCCTGCAACGAGAACTTCTCGCGCTCGTCCGGCATCGACCAGCCCATGCGGCCCAGGTAGTTGAGCATCGCCTCGGGCATAAAGCCCATGCGCTCGTAGAAGGTCACCGAGGTCGGGTTCTTGCGCTTGGACAGCTTGCTCTTGTCCGGGTTACGCAGCAGCGGCATGTAGCACAGCTGCGGCTGTTCCCAGCCGAAGTATTCATAGAGCAGGATCAATTTAGGGGCCGACGGCAGCCATTCTTCGCCACGCAGCACATGGGTGATGCCCATCAGGTGGTCATCGACCACGTTGGCCAGGAAGTACGTCGGCAGGCCATCGGTCTTCATCAGCACTTGCATGTCCATGCGATCCCAGGGGATCTCCACGTCGCCACGCAGCATGTCGGGCACCACGCACACGCCTTCGCTCGGCACCTTCATGCGGATCACATGCGGCTCGCCGGCGGCCAGGCGCTGGGCCACTTCTTCTTTCGACAGCAGCAGCGCACGGCCATCGTAGCGCGGGGTTTCGCCACGGGCCTGTTGCTCGGCGCGCATCTGGTCCAGTTCCTCGCTGGTGCAGAAGCACGGGAAGGCGTGGCCCATATCGACCAGTTGCTGGGTGTACTGCTTGTAGATGTCGCTGCGCTCGCTCTGGCGATACGGGCCGTGCGGGCCACCGACATCCGGGCCTTCGGCCCAGGTAATGCCCAGCCAGCGCAGGGCATCGAAAATCTGCTGTTCCGACTCACGGGTCGAACGCACCTGGTCCGTGTCTTCGATCCGCAGGATGAATTCACCGCCGTGCTGCTTGGCAAAGCAGTAGTTGAACAAGGCGATGTAGGCAGTACCGACGTGGGGATCCCCAGTAGGCGATGGCGCGATGCGCGTGCGGACGGTGGTCATGGCGAGTCTCGAATGGGCAATAAAGCTGAAAATAAAACAAGGGGCGAATGGTAACAGCCCCAAGCCCCCCGGCTCCAGCATGGGCCGATCAATACCTGCGGTGTCCGCTCTTTGGACGCAGAGCGTCCTGGGCGGCGTTACCACGCAGAGCGTGGGAACGATCGCCCGGCCCTGCACATTCAGACAGTCAGCAACCGCTCACGCAACTTGCCAATCTCATCGCGCATCTGCGCCGCCGCTTCAAACTCCAGGTCCCGCGCCAGTTGGTACATCTTCTCTTCCAGTTGGCGGATACGCTTGGTGATTTCGCTGGGCGAGCGCAGTTCGTTTTCGTACTTGGCATTTTCCTCGGCGGCCTTGGCCATGCCTTTGCGCTTCTTGCTGCGCGAACCGGGCACGGTGGCGCCTTCCATAATGTCGGCCACGTCCTTGAACACGCCCTTGGGGGTGATGCCATTGGCCAGGTTGAAGGCAATCTGCTTGTCGCGGCGGCGCTCGGTCTCGCCGATGGCCCGTTCCATGGAACCGGTGATGCGGTCGGCATACAGGATCGCGCGGCCATTGAGGTTACGTGCCGCCCGGCCGATGGTCTGGATCAAGGAGCGCTCGGAGCGCAGGAAACCTTCCTTGTCCGCGTCCAGGATCGCCACCAGCGACACCTCGGGCATGTCCAGGCCTTCGCGCAGCAGGTTGATGCCCACCAGCACATCGAACGTGCCCAGGCGCAGGTCGCGGATGATCTCCACGCGCTCCACGGTGTCGATGTCCGAGTGCAGGTAACGCACGCGCACGCCGTGGTCGGCCAGGTAGTCGGTGAGGTCTTCGGACATGCGCTTGGTCAGCGTGGTGACCAGCACCCGCTCTTCCAGGGCCACGCGCTTGGTGATTTCCGACAGCAGGTCATCGACCTGGGTCAGGGCCGGGCGGATCTCGATTTGCGGGTCGACCAGGCCGGTGGGGCGCACCAACTGCTCGATCACCCGGCCAGCATGCTCGGCCTCGTAGTTGCCCGGCGTGGCGGACACAAAGATGGTCTGCGGGCTGATGCTTTCCCACTCGTCAAAACGCATCGGCCGGTTATCCAGCGCCGAGGGCAGGCGGAAGCCGTACTCCACCAGGGTTTCCTTGCGCGAGCGGTCGCCCTTATACATGGCGCCGACTTGCGGCACGCTGACGTGGGATTCGTCGATCACCAGCAAGGCGTCTGCCGGCAGGTAGTCATAGAGGGTCGGCGGCGGCGCACCGGACTCACGGCCCGACAGGTAGCGTGAGTAGTTTTCGATGCCGTTGCAGTAGCCCAGCTCCAGGATCATCTCCAGGTCAAAACGCGTGCGCTGCTCCAGGCGCTGGGCTTCCACCAGCTTATTGTTGGCGCGCAGGTATTCGAGGCGCTCGGCCAGCTCGGCCTTGATCCCTTCCATGGCATCCAAAAGGGTTTCACGGGGCGTCACATAGTGGCTTTTGGGGTAGAAGGTAAAACGTGGCAGTTTGCGGATCACCTCGCCGGTCAACGGGTCGAAGGCCGACAGACTCTCGACCTCATCGTCGAACAACTCGATACGGATCGCTTCCAGGTCCGACTCGGCCGGGTAGATATCAATCACATCGCCACGCACCCGGAAGGTGGCGCGGGCAAAGTCCATGTCATTGCGGGTGTATTGCAGGTCCGCCAGGCGCCGCAGCAAGGCGCGCTGGTCGAGTTTGTCGCCGCGATCGACGTGCAGCACCATCTTCAAATAGGTTTCCGGGCTGCCCAGGCCGTAGATGCACGAGACCGTGGTGACGATGATTGCGTCCTTGCGCTCCAGCAGCGCCTTGGTCGCCGACAGCCGCATCTGCTCGATATGGTCGTTGATCGACGCATCCTTCTCGATAAAGGTATCGGAGGACGGCACATAAGCTTCCGGCTGGTAGTAGTCGTAGTAGGAAACGAAGTACTCCACCGCGTTGTTCGGGAAAAACGCCTTGAACTCACCGTACAACTGCGCAGCCAGGGTCTTGTTCGGCGCCAGCACCAGGGTCGGGCGGTTCACCTGGGCGATGACGTTGGCAATGCTGAAAGTCTTGCCGGAGCCGGTCACCCCGAGCAATGTCTGGTGGGCCAGGCCGGCTTCGATGCCTTCGACCATCAGGCGGATGGCCTCGGGCTGGTCGCCGGCCGGTTCAAAGCGGGTGACTAGTTGGAAATCCGACATAACGTACCTCTTGAAGTCACCCCAGACTGTAAACCCGTCGGGGACGAAAAAGACCACGGCCCGCTCAATTCCAGAGCAGGCCGTAGGAAAAAACCATGATAACTGTAGAAGTGGAGACGAATGTGACGGGTTTCAAGGTAATCGCCCTACATGCCGCTGGCCGTCAATATTGCAATAAGACTAACGGTCGATAAATAAACCGAAAAACTTGGCCGAAAAGCCGTTTCGGCTGTCGCCGCGAGCGGTGTTGGCCTCTATACTAGCTCCCCGTTTGTGCACCGCTCTAGTGCATTCGGCTGGAGCGCGACACGTCCCTCCATTCCCCCATAGAGCTGCCGCAAAAATGAGCCTGTTCTCCGCTGTCGAAATGGCACCACGCGATCCTATCCTGGGCCTCAACGAAGCATTCAACGCCGATACCCGTACCACCAAGGTCAACCTTGGCGTAGGCGTTTACTGCAACGAGGAGGGGAAGATTCCACTCCTGCGTGCCGTTGCCGAAGCGGAAGCCATTCGCGTGGCGCAACACGCCGCCCGTGGCTACCTGCCGATCGATGGCATTGCCGCCTACGACCTGGCCGTACAGAAGCTGCTGTTTGGCGCCGAGTCGCCATTGCTGAGCGCTGGCCGCGTGATCACCGCCCAGGCTGTTGGCGGCACCGGCGCGCTGAAAATCGGTGCCGATTTCCTCAAGCAGTTGCTGCCCAATGCCGTGGTTGCCATCAGCGACCCGAGCTGGGAAAACCACCAGGCGCTGTTTGAAAAAGCCGGCTTCCCGGTGCAGACCTATCGTTACTACGATGCCGCCACCCACGATGTAAACCGCGCCGGCCTGCTGGAAGACCTCAACGCCCTGCCCGCCCAGTCCATCGTGGTGCTGCACGCCTGCTGCCACAACCCGACCGGCGTCGACCTGAGCCCGGCCGACTGGAAAGACGTGCTGGAAGTGGTCAAGGCCAAGAACCTGGTGCCGTTCCTCGACATGGCCTACCAGGGCTTTGGCGACGGTATCGACGAAGATGCCGCCGCCGTGCGCCTGTTCGCCGAATCGGGCCTGACCTTCTTTGTGTCCAGCTCGTTCTCCAAATCGTTCTCGCTGTACGGCGAGCGCGTGGGCGCACTGTCGATCGTCAGCGAGTCGAAAGAAGAAAGCGCGCGCATCCTGTCCCAGGTCAAGCGCGTGATCCGCACCAACTACTCCAACCCGCCGACCCATGGCGCGGCGATTGTCGCGGCGGTGCTCAACAGCCCGCAACTGCGCGCCCAGTGGGAAGCCGAACTGGCCGAAATGCGCCTGCGCATCCGCGGCATGCGCGAGCAGATGGTCAGCGAACTGGCCAAGGCCGCGCCAGGCCACGACTTCAGCTTCGTCGGTCGCCAGCGCGGGATGTTCTCCTACTCCGGCCTGACCGTAGAGCAGGTCACCCGCCTGCGCAACGAGTTCGGTATCTACGCCCTCGACACCGGCCGCATCTGCGTGGCGGCGTTGAACCAGGCGAACATCGGTGCCGTGACCAAGGCGATTGTGCAGGTGCTGTAGACCTGAGCGCGGGGTACGAAGGGGGAAGCCAATGGCTTCCCCTTTCTATTTGCGGCGCCCACCCCCTAGACTGGACACCGATTGCCCTTTTGCTGTGAGAGCCCTATGAGAAACGACGACCTGGACCTGCGTGCCGACCGCGACGAACTGGACCACTTCACCCCACGCACGCCCCCAGCCAAACGGCAAAAAAGCCTGGTCCTGCAAGTCGCCCTGGGCGTCTTCCTCGGCGGCCTGGCCCTGTGGCTGGTGCAGCTGGGCGCCACGGCGCTGATGGCGAAACTGGCGATGGGCACCCTGCAGTTTGGTGGCTAGCTTGCCGGCTCCTGCAGGGGAATGCGTTCCTCCAGCAGTTGCACAAAGCTGTCCAGACTCTGCGACACCGTACCCCGGCGCCAGATCAGCCAGGTGTTCAGCAAACGGAACTCATCTGCCAACGGCCACACACTCACCGTGGTAAACCCCGGCATGCTCTCCAGCATACTGCGTGGCATCAGCGCCAGCCCTGCGCCGGCGCTGACGCAGGCGAGCATGCCGTGGTACGACTCCATCTCGAAAATCTTCCCCGGCACCGCGTCGTCCTGGGAAAACCAGCGCTCGAAGTGGTGCCGATATGAGCAATTGGAACGAAAGGTATAGATGCTCGCCCCGTTCACATCCTGGCCACGGGTGATCGGCGCGTGGTGCAGCGGCGCAATCACCACCATCTCTTCTTCAAACACCGCTACGCCTTCCAGGGTCGGATGCAAGACCGGGCCATCGACAAACGCCGCTGCCAGCCGGCCCGATAGCACGCCTTCGATCATGGTCCCCGAGGGCCCGGTGGTCAGGTCCAGTTCGACCTTGGCGTGTTTCTGGTTGTAGGCCGCCAGCAATGCCGGGATACGCACGGCGGCAGTGCTTTCCAGCGAGCCCAGGGCAAAAGGCCCCTGGGGCTCCTCCCCCGCCACGGTGGCGCGGGCCTCTTGCACCAGGTCGAGAATGCGCCGCGCATAGCCGAGGAAATTCCAGCCAGCAGGCGACAGGCGCAGTCGACTTTTCTCACGGATAAACAGTTCGACGCCCAAGTCCTGCTCCAACTGCTTGATGCGCGTGGTCAAGTTCGACGGCACCCGATGAATCAACTGCGCGGCGGCGCTGATGCTGCCTTGCTCGGCCACGGCCTTGAAAATTTCCAGTTGCACCAGATCCAAGTCATTCTCCAATCGTGAACGTATTGCTTAATATTATTCAGTTCCCGGAAAAGGTACAGCGCCGTACGCTGGTCACCTTCCCAAATACTGCGCAGGACGGTGCCATGAACGCCATTACTCACCAGACCCATGCCTTGTCGATCAACCCCGCCACTGGCGAAACCGTCGGCCGCTACCCGTACCAATCCGCCGCGCAACTGGACGCCGCCCTCACCCGCGCCAGCACCGCCTTCCGCCACGGCCGCAACACGCCTGTGGCACAACGCGCGGCATTACTCCTGGCCCTGGCCGGCGCCCTGCGTGAACAGGCCGAAGCGATGGCGCAAATGATCACCCTGGAAATTGGCAAACCCATCGCCCAGGCCCGTGGCGAAATCGAGAAATGCGCCCTGCTGGCCGAATGGTACGCCGCCCACGGCCCGGCCATGCTCGCCCCGGAGCCGACCCTGGTGGACAACGGCAGCGCCCGGATCGAATACCGCCCACTGGGCCCGATCCTCGCCGTCATGCCGTGGAACTTCCCCGTATGGCAAGTGCTGCGCGGCGCCATACCGACCCTGCTCAGTGGCAACACCTACGTGCTCAAACACGCACCCAACGTGATGGGCAGCGCCTACCTGATGCAACAGGCTTTCCACAAAGCCGGCTTTGCCGAAGGCCTGTTTGAAGTGATCAACGTCACCCCGGACGGCGTGTCCAAGGCCATCGCCGACCCACGCATCGCCGCCGTGACCCTGACCGGCAGCGTGCGCGCCGGCATCGCCATCGGCGCGCAAGCCGGCGCCGCGCTGAAAAAGTGTGTGTTGGAACTGGGCGGCTCCGACCCCTTTATTGTGCTCAACGACGCCGACCTCGACGCCGCCGTACAAGCCGCGGTGATCGGCCGCTTCCAGAACTGCGGCCAGGTCTGCGCCGCCGCCAAGCGCCTGATCATCGAGCAAGGCGTGGTCGAAGCCTTCACCGCCAAGTTCCTTGAAGCCAGCCGCCAACTGGTGATGGGCGACCCGACATCAAGCGACACCTATATCGGCCCCATGGCCCGCTTCGACCTGCGCGACGAGCTGCACGCACAAGTCCAGGCGACCCTGGCCGAAGGCGCCACCCTACTGCTGGGCGGCCATCCCGTCGAAGGAGCGGGCAACTATTACGCGCCCACCGTCCTGGCCAATGTCACCGACCAGATGACCGCGTTCAAACAGGAACTGTTCGGCCCCGTGGCCTCGATCATCAGCGCCCGCGACGCCGAGCATGCCGTGGCCCTGGCCAACGACAGCGAGTTCGGCCTCACCGCCAGCATTTTCACCACTGACGCAGCCAAGGCACGGGAGATCGCCAACCGATTGGAAACCGGCGGGATCTTTATCAACGCCTACAGCGTGTCCGACCCTCGGGTAGCGTTTGGCGGGGTGAAAAAGAGTGGGTTTGGCCGCGAATTGTCACATTTCGGCGTGCGGGAATTCTGCAATGCGCAGACGGTATGGGTAGATCGGCGGTAGGCCGATCGTCAAGATTCCTCGTGGCCCGCTTGCGGGTTCGGGATATGATCAGGCCGTTATATGAACCGGACTCCCCTGAACCATGCCCGTTGACCTGCAAGCGCTTTATCCCAAACTGATCCACCTGATGCTGGATACGGTTTTCGTGGTCGACAGGGACAACCAGATTGCATTTGTCAGCGACGCCTGCGAGGCGCTGCTCGGCTACCGTGCCGACGAACTGACCGGGAACCTGATCACCGACTATATGCACCCCGAAGACCTGGCGGCCACCCGGGCCTCGATTATCCGGGTGATGAACGGCCAGCCCCACGTGGATTTCCGCAACCGCTATTTGCGCAAGGATGGCAGCGTCGTGCATATCCTGTGGGCGGCGTTCTGGTCTGCGGATGTGGGCGCCAGGATCGGCGTGGCGCGGGACATCACGGCCCTCACCCAGGCCGAGGAAGAACTGCGCTTCCTCGCCCATCACGACCCACTGACGGCCCTGACCAACCGCTCGCTGTTCAATGATCGCCTGGACTCGGCCTTGCGCAACGCACGCCGGCAAAAGAGCACGCTGGCCTTGCTGTTCCTGGATATCAATGACTTCAAGGGCATCAACGATGTGCACGGGCATGTCGCGGGCGACCGCGTGCTGTGCACCATTGCCCGACGCCTGGAAGCCTGCGTGCGCGGGACCGACACCGTGGCGCGGATGGGCGGGGATGAATTCACCGTGCTGTTGACGGACCTCCAGTCAGACGACACGGTGAGCGAAAAGGTGCAGCAGATTCTCGCCATCATGGCCGAGCCCCTGGGCCCCGAGTTTGGCCCGGTGAAAATGCCGTCGTGCAGTATCGGCGTGGCCCGGTACCCGGCCGACGGGGAAGATGCCGATACCCTGCTCAGCCATGCCGATGGCGATATGTACCGGGTGAAGAAACTCCAGCGCGCGGCAGGGTGAAGAGGCCGCTACACCCCTCCCTCAAACAGCCACACAACCTTGCTCCGTTGCCTACGGTCACGTCAGAATCCGCCGGCTTGTGTGCTTGGGTAGGCGTGTTTAAGGTTGCGCGGTCATCGACATTTAGGTGATCGGGTTTAGTAGCCTGAGGGGGCGCCGGCCTTGGTTTGGATTCCCCCGGTCGACCAACCTGCGCGCAGCTGCACCCTTTTGTTTAGTAGCTCAAGGATGGCGGCCACCCTCAGGAATTCAAACATGTACAAGGTCAAACCAGGTTCAACCCTGTTCAGCGTCGCTCCCGACGCCAGCAACGAAACCCTGATCACCAACAGCTACGAGACCTTCACCTCAGTCAGCACCTTGCTGCTCGTCCTGTCCGACGACCTGAACGGCAAACACCGGGACATCGCCCTGGCTATCTACCAACTGAGCGAACTGGGCGTCCTGCTCACGGCCAAGCTCCTCGACCGCGAAACGCCCTGCCTCGGCTAGCCCTGCAACTCACCTGCCCGATGACTCGCCGCGTCGTCATACGCGACATACAACGACTCGGCGACCTGGCTTTTGATGGCTTTGCTGGCCTCCAGCCCCAACACAAACCCTTCGGCCTTGCCGCCAGCGCGGTTCAGGTCTTCAAGGGTGCTGGCGCCGGTGATCGCGTCCAGCAACTTGGCCGCGTGCGGGCCAACCCCCTTGGGCAGGCTGATCTGGTCGATGCTCATTGCGACACCTCGGACGAGGCTGGGGATGGGGTATTGCGGGTTAACAAGGTCATGTGCGGTACCTAAGAGAGCTTGGGGCCGATAGCGCGTGTAACCACTGCCGGGATGGCATGGTAGACCGGGATGGGTGAAAAGGGTTGATTTCGCCCCATAAACGATCAGGATCCCCAGCCATAGGATTGCTCACCTTGCATAGCATCGTCAGGTCAATGGAGCCTCGGTCGACATGGAAAACACGCTAAACAAACGAATCGTTGTCATTGGTGCCGGCATCGTGGGAGCGTCCCTGGCCTATCACCTGGCGGAGAAAGGCGCGAAGGTCAGCCTGGTCGAGGCTCAAGAGATAGCCTCTGGAGTGACCGCCACTTCATTCGCCTGGATCAACGCCAACCACCCAGGCCCCGACCCCATTGCACCATTACGCAGTGCGGCGATAACCGAATACCACCGACTCGAAACCCAGTTGCCTGGGCTGCAGATACGCTGGACGGGCGCCTTGTCTTACAGTGGGTTGTTACCGGCCCCGACAGGCCGGGTGTCACGCTCACAGATTCTTGACCTAGAACCCAACCTCAAGCACCCCCCTCAATATGCAACGTACGTGGCCGAAGAAGGCGCGCTGGACGCGGTGGCCGCCACCCATGTGTTGATCGCCGGCGCCCAGGCGCATGGGGCCACGGTGCTCACTCAGACCCCCGTACTCGGTTTTACAACCGAGGGTGGGCAGGTGACGGGAGTCAAGACCCCCAAGGGCATCATCAAGGCCGATCTCGTTGTACTGGCCGCCGGGACAGGCACCGTGAAGCTGGCAGATATGCTGCAACTCTCCCTGCCCATAACCGCCTCCCCCTCCATCTTCATCCGCTACAAGCCACAACCCCAGCTTGTGCATACCCTTATCTCCAGCCCTGACATGGAAGTGCGCCAAAGCGCGGATGGCACGCTACTGGCGGCAGAGGATTACCTGGACGACGCCCTGGAAAACCAGCCAGGAGCGATAGCGCTGCGAACGGCCAAGGCCATCCACAATGAACTCAAGGGGGTGGTTGCGCTTGAGCCGCAATTGGTCTGCGTCGGGCTCAGGCCAATACCTGCCGATGGCATCCCCATCATTGGTTACCTGCCCAAGGTGCGGGGCGTTTATGTTTGCGCAATGCACCCCGGGGTCGCACTGGCTGCGGTCGTGGGCCGGCTGGCCAGTGAGGAGATGATTGACGGGAAGGAATCAGATGCGCTTGGGGCCTGTCGTCCAGATCGATTTTTCCAAGAGTAGGAAATGCCTGCGCCATCACCTAGGGCAAGGCAGCCCGCTTGAAAACCGGTTCGCTGTACAGGACTCGAACCCCATCCGGGCCGCTTTCAAGCAACCGGCGCTCGCTGTCGGCGACCAGGAGTTCAACGCTGTAACCGGCACCCGCCAGGCAGCGCGCAATTTCCTGCACGGCCTCATGCGCCCACGGGGTGGCGGATTCAAAATGCCCTAACAGCCTGTCGCTGCTATTAATCATGAGTCGGTATCTATTCATTGTGTTCTCTCAACATTATTCGGCGCGAAGGCGCATAGGGTGATACACGCTATACCGGACGGCAAGCCTCCAACCAGCGCGTGATTACCCGGCAAGCCGCGCTGGCCAGGTCGGGCTGCGTCGCATGCGCCTGGGCGCGCAGGGTGCGCGGGTCGATGCCGGCTTGTTGCAGCTCGCTGGCGTGGCCCACCAGCCAGCTTTCTATCCGTAAAGGATCGGCCTCCAGATGAAACTGCAAGCCCAGCACGTGCTGGCCAAGGGCGAAGGCCTGGTTTTTACCGATGGCCGTGGAGGCCAGGTGGTCGGCACCACGGGGTATATCGAACTGATCGCCATGCCAGTGCAAGACAGCCACACGGTCCAGCGCAGCCAGGGGCGAGGCGTGTCCAGCGGCGGTCAGGGCAAGGGGGGCAAAACCGATTTCCTTTTGGCCCAGGGGGTAGACACTGGCACCCAGGACGCGGGCGATCAATTGGGCTCCCAGGCAGATGCCCAGTAGCGGTCGGTTGCTGGCCAGGCGTCGGCGCAGCAGCTCCTGTTCAATGGTTAAAAAGGGGTACAGCGCGTCATCGTAAGCGCCGATGGGGCCACCCAGAACCACCAGCAGCTCCGGGCTTTCCACATCCAGTCCAGCGAGGTTATCCAGGGTGGCATCGACATACTGCACCTGATAATCCAGTTCGTGCAGCAGCGGTTCCAGCGTCCCCAGGTCCTCAAAGTGCAGATGGCGAATGGCAAGGGCGGTTTTCATGGTGGGCCTCTCGATCAATCCAGTGATATGTAAAACACGGTTCAGACCGCGCAGTGACTTCCCGCCAGCTCGATACGGCCAAAACTGGCATGGGGCTCAAGCGCCGTGATCGCCAGCAGTTGGTCGAGACGTAGTTCGACCGGCTCGTCATCGCGGTGCAGCACCAAAAATTCTTCCTTGCTCGCCGCAGTCCGCGTCGTCAGCGCCCTGGCTGCGAAGGTACGCCCATCGACGGTTTCGATCAGCAGGCGGTAACGATACAGGCAAGCGATCTCCAGGTAGTCGTGCAAATCGCAGTGCAGGGGCTGATACGCGTTCATGGCGTGTCTCCTAGCAACCTTCCAGGGGAATGATGTAGTAGCCCTGCCCTGTAACGGCTGCAGCGATTTCGGGGTGGGCCGGCTCACTGTGGCAGAACTGGCACCGGCTCTGTTCGATATCGGCATCCTGCACGCCGCGCGTGGCCATCCAGTCGCGGGCGTACTGGGTCGCGCGGGCCTGATCGGTGCCTTCAATCAGCACATCGAAATGCAGGTAACGGCCCTCGCGGGTACGCACATGGGTGTCGAATACATTGACTCTCATCACTTTTCCTCCTTCAGGTAGCCCGCTGCGCCTTACTTCAGGTCGTCGATGGACGCACCGAAATTCAGATGCAGCACCTGGTCATCGTGAACAAACGCGGGGACCGACTTGACCCCGGCCAGTTCGGCTTCAGCAATGCGCTGGGGTTGTTCGCCAAGGTGGACAACCTCGACCTTGAGAGCCGGATCCAGCAGGTTGAGCAGGGTCTGCTCGGCGGAAATACACACGGAGCAGCCGGCGTGGTAGAAGCGTGCTGTGGACATGTTGAGTCTCCTTCGTTGATTTGGTGTCGAATCGACACCTAGCGCCAGATTACCCTCACCTCGCCATTTGTCAATATAGTATTTAATCGATACTATGTATCGACAGGAGTGACTTATGTCCGACACAACCCTTTTCGATCTGCTTGAAAGACTCGCCAGCCTCAGCCGCATCTGGTTCCGCCAGCATCCGCTGCTGGCCGAGTTGCAACCCATCCAGTTGAGTGCACTGATGTACCTGGCGCGCTGCAACCGCTACTCCAATACGCCGTTGGGCGTGACCGACTACCTGGGCCTGACCAAGGGCACGGTGTCGCAGTCGCTCAAGGCGCTGGAGGCCAAGGGGCTGATCGTCAAAACCCAGGATGCGCGCGACAAGCGCAGCGTGCATCTGCAGTTGACCGACACGGCGCGCAGCCTGCTGGACGCTTTGTTGCCGCCGGACTTCCTCGCCGCCGGTGAAGCGCGCATGGGCGCACGCGGCGCGCAACTGGAGGCGCTGTTGGGCGAGTTACTGCGTGAAGTGCAGCGCAGTGCGGATGTGCCCAGTTTCGGCCTGTGCCGCACCTGTCGCTTCCACCAGCAGGCCGGGGACCTGCCGTTCTGCGGTCTGACCCAGGAGCCTCTGGCGCCAAGCGACGCCGCGCTGATCTGTCGTGAACATCAAACCCCGGAGGTCCCTGCATGAGCCTGCCCACTATTCGCCTCGACACCCTGCTCACCGGTCGCGCACAGCCATTCACCCGCCCGGGCTCGCAGAGCGCCATCGACAAACAGCCGCGACACGGCCAACTCAAGCTCTCCACCCTCGGCCTCAGCGGCGACGAACAGGGTGACCTGCGCATCCATGGCGGGGTGGAAAAAGCCATTCACCACTACCCACTCGAACACTACGCCCTTTGGGCCGACGAGTTGGGCGCCCATCCATTGCTCGCGCAGCCAGGGGCGTTTGGCGAGAACTTCAGCACCACCGGCTGGAGCGAGCATGATGTCTGCCTGGGCGATCGTATCCAGGTCGGGACGGCACTGCTTGAGGTGTCCCAGGGGCGTATGCCGTGCTGGAAGCTCAGTGACCGCTTCGCCGTCCCCCAACTGGCCCTGCGCGTGCAGCAGTCGGGCCGCACGGGCTGGTACTACCGGGTGCTGGAGGAAGGCCTGGTGAGTGCGGGCGACAACCTGCAAATGGTCGAGCGGCCATTTGCCGACTGGTCACTGGCACGTTTGTCCGCCGTGCTGTTCGACAAACGGGTGGAGCCCGAACTGCTGCGCGAATGCCTGGCCCTGCCGTTGGTGCCCTCGTGGCGGCGTACGCTGGAGCGGCGGCTGGAGAAAGGCCTGATCGAGGACTGGGCGCCCCGCCTGCAGGGCTGAACCCCATAGGGCTCTGCTATAACTGAGGCTTGGAGGTTGACGACGTCGCGTCGCCGGGTGCTTCGCCAGCCAGCCGGCGCCTACAGAAGCATTCGACCAGGGTGTTGAACTGATATCATCCAGGCATTAACGCGCTGAGTAGAAAGCATGAACCGTCGTAAGAAACTCAATCAGATATTGAAAGCCAACGCCAAAAAGGCCAATGCCAAACTGGCCCCCAAAAGCAAAGACAAGTACATCAGCAAGGCCGACCGCTTGAAGCTGGAGAGCGACCCCGCCCAGGACACGCCGATTGCCCCTGACACGCCAAGCTGAATCAGGGCACTCTACGCCGGCGCAGCAGTCTGTTCCCAGACACCCCACTCTCGCCTGGCGGAACTTCCCATGATGATTGTTCACCCCCTCAACAACTCACGCTCGCAGCGCATTCTCTGGCTGCTCGAAGAACTCGGCCCGCCCCAGGCGCATGATTTTCAGTCCAGACGAAACCTGGCCGTGTTCCCGCTCAGTGCCCGGCTGCCTTCGCTCAACATGTCTGCGGCTTGATTCACCGCGCGGGCCCCGTCCAGCAGCCGCCCAGCCGCCTGGTCCACCTGCTGGATATTGCCGCTCACCTCATCCGCCGTCGCCGCCTGTTCCTCCACCGCCGCCGCGATTTGCGCCAGGGTATCCGTCACGTGCTGCACCGCGCTGGCAATTTCTCCCAGGCGGCTGCCCAGCCCCGTCACGGACTCTGCATCGCTCAGCGCCTGTTCACAGGCGGCGCCCATCAGGCTGACGGCCTGGCTCACGGTGCTGCGCAAGCTCTCCACAGTGCCGGCGATTTGTGCGGTGGACGCCTGGGTCCGTTGCGACAGGCTGCGCACTTCATCGGCGACAACGGCAAACCCTCGGCCTTGTTCGCCGGCACGGGCCGCTTCAATGGCGGCATTGAGCGCCAACAGGTTGGTCTGTTCGGCAATGTCGCGGATGGTGTCAACCACCGACTGGATTTGCTGGCCCTGCTCGCTGACCTGGCCCAAGGCATTGGCGGTCTCGGTCAGGCGCTGGTTGAGCTGTTGGATGCTAGCGGTCGTGCGCAGACTGTCGCGGCTGCTGTCCTCGGCGATAGAGCGGGTCTGCTGAGCGCTGTCTGATGCCTGTTCGCAGCTTTTGGCCACGCCCAGGGAAGTGGCGGCCAGTTGGGTGGCCGCTGCGGCGATCTGGCTGATTTGGTGTTGCTGGTCTTCCACTTCGGTAAGGGTGCTGCCCGATTGTGTGTTAAGGGTTTGCACGGCAGCCCCCAGTTGCTGGGTTTCGTGGTTGACGCCCAGCAGGCTGGTGCGTAGCTGCCTTACCGCAACATTGAGCGCGGTGCTGATCGCCGCCAGTTCGTCGCGCCCGTGCACCGCCACCTCGACGCACAGGTTGCCATCGCGCAAGGACTCGGCCAGGGTGGTGATGCCACTGGCGCTACGGCGGATAGAAGCCTGCAGGCAGATAAACAGGTACAACGCCGCCAGGACCAGCAGGCTGAAGGTCACCCCCACAGGGATCACTTGCGCCAGTGCGCTGTCGCGGTAATCACTCAGGCGCGCATGCAGGGCGTTGAGCGACTGCTTGCGCAATGCGCTCAAGCTGCCCAGCATGTCGTCGACACTGCTGTCAAAAGCGCCGGTGTCGAGTGTGATCGTGTCCCCAGACACGCCGTCGTCCAGGGACTTGAGCTGGTTATCCAAGCGCTGCACGCTCTCGTCATATTGCGTGCTCCAGGTGGCCAGCCCAGGGTACGGGCGGGTTTTGAGCGAGGTCGCAGCCTTGATCAACGAGTCTCGCGCATCGCCTACACGCCCGCGCAGATCGCGCATCTGCAAGCGACCTTGCAAGGTGAACTGCCCGGCGGCGATGGACGACTGACCGATACTGGCCATGCGGCCGATACGCTCAATCAATTCGGGCAACTGCTGGGTGGAGATCTGCATCAGCAGGTAGGTTTCCAGCCAGGGGTCGAGGATCAGGCCGGTGTCCAGGGTGATCTGCTCGCGCAAGGCTTGCATCGCCGTCAACGCAGCGGTGAAACGATCGTAACCGTCCGGCCACCAGCCCACAGTGCGCAGCGATGAGGTGTCCAGGCCCTTGAGCGAGGCCTGCAATGTGTCAAAGCGCGCCTGGGAGTCAGCGCTGGCGTTGTGCTCCTTGAGCGTTGCGCCCAGGGTTTGCAGGTTTTGCACCATACCCGGGGTCAAGGCATCGACTGCGGCCATCGCCGCCTGCGCGGCGGGCGTGGGTTGCGGCTGGGTATCCAGCGCCTTCCAGCGTGCCGCCAGATTGCGCTGCACGATCAACTGAGCATCCAGGGCGTCGAGCACCAGCAGTTGGTGCACACCGGATTGCTCACTGGCAATCACATCAAGCTGGGCACTGTAGTCCTGCTCGACCATCCACAGGCTGCCGGCCAAGGGCAGCATGATCAGGATCAGCAAGATCTGGAACTTGCGCGCAAAACCGAAACGCCCAAGCAGGCGGATACCTGGCAACAACACACTGTGCATGTCCGATGACTCCTTCCTTGTGAATAACCGATGCCTTCAAGCCTTGAAATGGCATTGCAACATACATTATCGGCTGGCAGTACCCGAGCATGGCCCGGGCACTGCCAGCCAGGCGACATGACTCTCTCCAAGGGTATACCAGATGGCACAAAACGCACGCCCAGCGAAGATCAAAGATCTACGCCAGTAACTCAGTGATCCAGCGCACCTCCTGCGCCAGTTCCTGCACCTTCTGTTCGGGCAGTGCTTGTCGCGCCCGAGCCAATTGATCCAGGGTGCGTTGCTTGTAGCGCAGCAGGCGTTGCCACTTGGCCAGGAACGCCGGGCTGCGGGCCTGCATCTGTATCGGGCCGAAATACAGTTGCTCGGCGCTGTAGCTCACCGGCCCGCTGCGCTCGGCAACGATAATTTCGTAATCGAAACGGTTTTCCCGCAGCAGTTCCTCGCAGAGGATGCGATAGCCGTTGTCCATCAGCCACAGGCGCAGCGGTTGTTCGCCGCCGTTGGGTTGCAGGATCAGGCGCTCCCGGCCGCTGAGGTACGCCTTGCCGCGTTCGAGGATGTCACGCAAGGTCTCGCCGCCCATGCCGCAGATGCTCACCGCGTCGATCCGGTCGGCCGGCTCGATGGCCGCCAAGCCGTTGGCCAGGCGCACCTGGATGTGCAATTGCTGGCCGTTGTCGCACACGGTGCGCTGGGCGGCTCGGAATGGCGTCAACGCCACCTCGCCGGCCACCGCCGCGACAATCGCGCCACGGTTCATCAGCGCCACCGGCAGGTAAGCGTGATCCGAGCCGATATCGGCCAGGCGCGCGCCGGCCGGCACCTGCGCTGCCACGCGTTCCAGGCGCACGGACAAGGTGTTTTGGTTCAACGGTTGTTCCTTTTCACGGCACTTTTGCCCTCAGTGCGGGCGCGCATGATGCGCGGTACGCCCGACAGGGTAAAGCGCCGCCGCTAAACCCAGCGCAGGTTAAGCACCACAAACCCCAGCAGCACCCAGACCACCAGCAGCAGATGGGTCAACTGCAGGCCCTCCTGGCGTATCCAGTAGCCAAACCACAGCCCTGCCAGCAGCATCAGCATGACGAACCCCAGGGCGGCACTCAAGGCGAGGTTCAACCAGGGCCGGGCCGCCTCCAGGCCAGTGCCCCATAGCAAGGCGTAGCAGCCAATCCACACCGTCAGCACCGCCCCCGCCTGCAGCAGGATAATCAGGGCCAACGCCAGGCGATGGAGGGTGGCCGACTGGACAGCGCGCACCAGCAACGGCGTGCCGATCGGCGGATGCTCACGCAGCGGCGCCATTGACATCGTGGCCCCCACCGCGCCTGCCGAGCCGGCAAACGCGTGCAGGTTGTTGATCAGGGCAAGGCTCAGCCACAGGCCGAAGCCCAGGCTGAGCACCGTTTGGAAAATCAGCAGCGAGGTAGGGAGATCCATGGTTCAGTCCTTATTGAGTGGGCAAGTGCTTGGCGCTGAGCGCCACAGCCGTCGGCGCCCGCCAGGCGAGCGCCTTGTACAGGTCCACGGCATTGCCATAGGACGCGGCCTGCGCCTGGGCAATGGCCTGGCGCAGGCTGAGCAGCTCGCGCAGGTTTTGTTGCACCGATAAATAGCTGCCAGAGCCCGCGCCATAACGGCGCTGGGCGATATCCAGCGCCGCCTCGGCATGCCGCGCCGATTGCACCAGGCCGAGCAGATAGCGCTGATGCTCGGCCAGTTGGGTGATGGCGCCCTCCACTTCTTCCACAGCCACCAGCAGCACCTGTTCAAAATGCGCGGTCTCCCGCTGCGACAGCGCCTGGGCACCCCGCAGCCGCGCCCGCACCGTGCCCAGGTTGAGTGCCGGCCAGGTCAGGCCCGGAGTCAGCTCGAATGCCCGGGACGCACTGCCCAGGTCACCGTCGCGCAAGGCAAAGAAGCCGATAAACCCGCCCAGGTTGAAGCGTGGGTACAGGTCGGCGGTGGCCGCGCCCACATCCTCCACGCGCGCCGCCAGCCGCCGCTCGGCCTGCACCACATCCGGTCGATTGCGGATCAACTGGTCGACATCCCCCAACGGCAATTGCCGCGCCAGTGGCCCCGGCGCCAGGGCGTCGAGTTCGACGCCAACACTGCCCGGCCGCTGCCCCGACAACACCTGCAACCGGTACAGGCTGCGTTGCAGCTGGCTCTGCAGCGGCGCAATCGCCGCCTGGGCACGCAACGTATTGCCCCGGGCACTCTCCAGCTCTTCAGGCAAGCCGCTGCCGGCCTGGTATTGCGCGTCGGTCAGGCCCACGGTCTCTTGCCAACTGCGCACCGCGTCTTGCGCCAGCCGCAGTTGCTCGCGCTGCCCCTGCGCCGCGAAATAGGCGTGGGCCACTTGCGCGGCAATGCTCAGTTGCACCTGTTCGAGGTCGGCCTGGGAAGCCTCGGCACGGGATTGCGCGGCACGGTTCAAGTGGTCGAGACGGCCAAACAAGTCCAGCTCCCATTGCAAGTCCAGGCCGGCACGCCAGGACTCGGACAAGCTGCGGCTGGGCCGCGCGCCCGTCACCGCCTGTTGTTCCAGGCTGCGTTGGTACGCCGCCGTACTGGTGACTATCGGCAAGCGCTGCAACGCTTGCTCGTCGACCGACGCACGGGCCAGCAGCAGGCTCGCACGCGCCTGGCGCACATCGTGGTTATGGGCCACGGCGGCGTCGATCAAGCGCGCCAACTGGGCGTCGTCGAAAAAGCTCCACCAGGCGGCTACCGGCTGCACGGCACGCCCGGCAAAAGCCTCGGCCTGCGGGCTGGCCAGTTGAATCGGCGCGATCTCGGGCGCGTGGTAGTGCGGCCCCACGGAGCAGGCGCCCAGGCTCGCCAGCACGCCCATCAACAGCGGGTAAGGGATAAACGTCTTCATGGGCGCACCTCGACATGCCCTGGCACCAGGTTCTGCTCGGCCTCGGCCAATTGCTGCTGGCGCAGGCCCTGCACCCGATGGTCACGGGCCAGCCAGGCATAGACAGTGGGAAGGACAAACAGCGTAAACAGCGTGCCGACCAGCATCCCGCAGACGATTACCACGCCCAGGCCAAAGCGGCTCTTGGCCCCGGCACCGTCGGCGAACAGCAGCGGCAGCACGCCGAAGGTCATCGCCGCCGTGGTCATCAGCACCGGCCGCAGACGGATCTGTGCAGCGCGGATAATGGCGCTGACGCGATCAAGGTTCTCGCGCACCTGGATCTCATTGGCGAACTCCACCATCAAGATCCCGTGTTTGCTGATCAAGCCAATCAAGGTCACGAGCCCGATCTGCGTGTAGATATTCAGCGTGGCCCAGCCCAGCGCCAGGGGGATCAGCGCCCCGCAAATGGACAAGGGCACGGTGACCAGGATGATCAACGGATCGACCAGGCTCTCGTACTGCGCCGCGAGCACCAGATAGATCACCACCAGGGCGGCGAGAAACGCCAACACCAGGGCACTGCCCTCCTGCACGTATTGGCGTGACTCGGACTGCCAGTCATGGCTGAATCCCGGCGGCAGTTCACCGACCAGTTGCGCCAGCAGGGCCACCGCCTGCCCCTGGGACACACCCGGCGCCGGAATGGCCTGCAAGGTACTGGCGTTCTGCTGGTCGAACTGCAACAAGCGGTTCGGCGCCACCGTGATATCCAGGCGCACCAGCGCCGACAGCGGGATCAACTGGCCGCCCTCGGTACGCACATACTGGCGGGCCAGGGCCTGTGGGGTCAGGCGCTGTTCCTCGGTGCCTTGTGCAATCACATCATAAGAGCGCCCATACAGCGCAAAACGGTTGATGTACTGCTCGCCCACCAGCACCGCCAGGGAATCGCCGATATCGCGCATGCCAATCCCCAGGCTCGCCGCCTTGGCCCGATCGACGGTGACTTTGACCACCGGGTTGTTGTAGTCCAGGTCGCTGTCGACCACGGCAAACAGGCCGCTGTCACGGGCACGCTGCTTGAGGGTTTCCATGGTCTGGTACAGCACCGGGTAGTCCTGGGCGCTGCGCAACACCATCTGCACCGGTAGGCCACCGCTGGAGCCGGGCAACGCCGCCACCTGGAAGGCAAAAATACTGCTGCCCTCGACCTCGCCCACGGCCTGCTGCAACTGCGCCTGGACCTGCTCGGCCGAGCGCTCACGGGCCTGCCAGGCGCTGAGGTTGATCCCGCCAAAGCTGGCCGCCGGCCCGTCGGTGCCATTGATGATCCAGGTGTCGGTGGTTTCCGGCAGGCTCTCCATGACCCGGTTGAGCTTGCCCGCAAAGCGTTCCGCGTAATCGAGGTTGGCGTATTGCGGTGACTTGATGGCGGTGAGTATCGCCGCCTGGTCCTCGGGCGGCGCCAGTTCGCGCTGCGGCAGGCTGTACAGCCACGGCAGGCTCAGGCACACCAGCACGGCAATACCGCCGCTGATCCAGCGCCGTGCCAGGGAGTGGCCCAACACCCGGCCATAAGCGGCGGCCAACCCGCCAAATACCTGTTCGGCCAACTTGGCCATGCGCCCTTCTTGTTGCCCCGGCTTGAGCAGCAGCGAGCTCATCACCGGCGACAGGGTCAAGGCGACTACGCCCGAGACAATCACCGCTCCCGCCAGGGTCAGGGCAAATTCGCGGAACAGCGTGCCGGTCAGCCCGCCGATCAGGCCGATGGGCGCATACACCGCCGCCAGCGTCAGGGTCATGGCAATCACCGGCCCGGCGATCTCACGGGCGCCGACCAACGCGGCGGCCACCGGCGTCAGGCCTTCTTCGATATGCCGGTGGACGTTTTCCACCACCACAATCGCGTCGTCCACCACCAGGCCGATAGCCAACACCATCGCCAGCAGGGTCAGCAGGTTGAGGCTGAAACCAAAAAGCAGCATCAAGGCCGCCGCGCCGAGCATCGATAGTGGAATCGCCAACACCGGAATCGCCACGCTGCGCAGCGAGCCCAGGCACAGCCAGATCACCAGCACCACAATCAGCATGGCCTCCAGCAAGGTGTGCATCACCTCTTCGATGGAGGCCTCGATAAACCGCGCCGTCTCATAGGCCAGGGCCACGTTGACCCCAGGCGGCAGGGTTTGCTGGATCTGCGGCAGCAGTTGGCGAATGCCATCGACGATCACCAGGGGATTGCCCGACGGCGTGGGGAACAGCCCCAGGTGCACAGCCGGGCGGCCATTCATGGTGGCGCTGGTCTGGGTCGCCGCCGCGCCCAGCTCCACGGTGCCCACATCGCGCAGGCGCACCAGGGCCGTGCCGTCGTTGCGGATCACCAGGTCACGGAAGGCCTCGACGCTGGTCAGGTCGGTGTCGATATGAATGTCGGCCAGCACGAACTGGCCACGGATCTGCCCCGGCGTGGCCTGGTAGTTATTGCTGCGCACCGCTTGCGCCACGTCGGCGGCGGTCACCCCGCGCCCGGCCATGCGATCACTGTCCAGCCACAGGCGCATCGCCAGGTGCTGCCCGCCGAAGGTCTGCACCTTGGCCACCCCGTCGATCCCGGAAAACTGCGGCTCGACCACCCGCGACAGGTAGTCGCTGAGCTCGGGGATCGACAGCGTGTCACTGGCAAAGCCCACGTAGGCCACGGCGGTGGAGTCGCCGGCCGACAGCTCGACCACCGGGTCGTAGGCATCATCGGGCAAGCGGTAACGCACCTGGTTGACCTTGGCCATGGTCTCGGCCAGCGCCTGGGTCGAGTCACGGTTGAGGGTCATGCGCAGGGTGATCACACTACGCCCCTGCACCGACGACGACGCCAGGTAGTCGATGCCTTCCACCGACGACACGGCCTGGGTGATCGGCTGGGTGACGAAGCCTTGCATCAATTCGGCCGAGGCGCCGGGGTACTCGGTGCTGACGGTGATGGTCGAGCTTTCCAGCAGCGGGTACTGGCGCACCGGCAACTGGCCGAGGGCAAACAGGCCGGCAAGGACGATCAGGCTGCTGACCACCAGGGCCAGCACCGGGCGCCGTACAAAACGGTCGGTGAAGCTCATGAGGCGGGTTTCCCTTCAACGTCCAGGGTGTTTTGCCCGGCGGCTTCGACGGGCATGCCGTCGCTGAGCTTGAGCTGCCCGGAGACCACCACCTGCTCGCCCAGCGCCAGGCCCGAGGTGATTTCCACCTGGCCCTGCCAGCGCTCCCCGGTCGTCACCTGGGCGCGGCGCACACTCAAGGCGCCGGCCGGATCGGCGCTGGCGATAAACACGGTCTGCCCGTAGGCGGTATAGGTGATGGCGGTTTCCGGCACCACCAGCACCGTGGGCGATTGCACCGCCGACAGGCGCACGCTGGCATACATGCCGGCCTGCAACTGCCCGCCCGGGTTGGCCAGGGTGGCTTGCACCCGCACCGAGCGCGACGGGCCGATCAGCGGGTCGATGGCGTTGATCTGCGCCGAGAACTGCCGGCCGGGCAAGGCATCCACCGTGAGCGCGGCAGCCTGGCCGATGCTCAAGCCTGGGGCCGACTGTTCACTCAAGGCGAAATTCACGTGCAGGCGCTGGGCATCCACCAGGCTGGCGATGGCTTCGCCGGTCTGCAGGTACTGGCCTTGATGCACACGACGGATACCCATCTGCCCGGCGAACGGTGCGCGGATGGCTTTTTGCGCAATCCGCGCATCAACCTGTTGCAGCTCGCCCTTGGCCATGTCCAGGGCGGCGGTGGCGTTGTCCAGTTGCTCCTGGGTCGCGACATTCACGGCCTCAAGCTTTTGAATACGCAAAAACAAGGTCTGCGCATTGCGCAGTTGCGCGTGCAGGCGCAAACGGTCGGCCTGTTCGGGGGCGTCATTGAGCTGCACCAGCAACTGCCCGGCCTTGACTGCCTGGCCGGACTCGAAGGCGATCCGCGTGATACGTCCTGCGGTTTCCGCCGCCACCTGCACCTGGTTGGCCGCCTCCAGCTCCCCTGCGGCGAAGGCCTGGCGGGGCGCCTCGCCCTGCCCGACCCTGGCCAGCGCCACCTTGGCCACCGGCCACGTCGCCGCTGCCTGGGTTGAGGGTTGATTGCCCAACCACATGATGACCAGGGCCAGCACACTGACCCCTGCCACGCCCCCACCTACTCGCATCCTTCTGCCCATGCCCTGCTCCGCTCATCCGTAGTGTGTGCGCTGCCCCCCGATGGAAAGCGATTGCAGCCAAGATCGGGCAGGACTATAAAACCTCAACTTAACTTGAGGGCAACACCCATGGCAGCAGAAAAGAACCCGGACGGTGTGCGCTCCCTCACCATCGGCGAGGTGGCCAGGCGCAGCGGCGTACCGATCTCCACCCTGCACTTCTATGAGTCCAAGGGCTTGATCGCCAGCACGCGCAACGCCGGCAACCAACGGCGCTTCCCGTCGCTGGTGCTGCGCAGCATCGCGATTATCAAGGTGGCGCAACGCACCGGCATCCCCCTGGAAGAGATCAAGCGCGCCATGGGCCGCTATCCGCCGAACAGCAAACTGACAGCCGCGCAATGGGGCGAGATGTCCTCGGCCTGGCGCGACAACCTCAACGAACGCATCCGCACCCTGGAAGCCCTGCGCGACAGCCTGGACAACTGCATTGGCTGCGGCTGCCTGTCGCTCAACGACTGCCCCTTGCGCAACCCGGGCGACAGCCTGGGCCAGGAAGGCCCGGGGCCGAGGATCCTCGAACGCGCCGCCAACGGATCGGAAATACAAGCCTCCAAACCCTGAAAATCAAGGTGGGAGCTGTCGAGCCCCGGCGAGGCTGCGATGGCGGCGGCATTGCTGGGAGGGATGTTGGCTGACCCGCCGCTATCGCAGGCAAGCCAGCTCCCACATTGGTTCCTCAGTACATTGGGCAGCGTATGCATCCTGCGGTGGCGGCTGAAATGCAATCCTCCAACCCCCCCGAAAATCAAGGTGGGAGCTGTCTCGCCCGGCGAGGCTGCGATGGCGGCGGCATTGCTGGGAGGGATACTGGCTGACCCGCCGCTATCGCAGGCAAGCCAGCTCCCACATTGGATCTTCAGGGCATTGGGCAGCGTATGCATCCTGCGGTGGCGGCTGAAATGCAAGCCTCCAACCCCCCCGAAAATCAAGGTGGGAGCTGTCGAGCCCCGGCGAGGCTGCGATGGCGGCGGCCTTGCTGGGAGGGATGCTGGCTGACCCGCCGCTATCGCAGGCAAGCCAGCTCCCACATTGGTTCTTCAGGGCATTGGGCAGCGTATGCATCCTGCAGTGGCGGCTGAAATGCAATCCTCCACCCCCCCGAAAATCAAGGTGGGAGCTGTCGAGCCCGGTGAGGCTGCGATGGCGGTGGCATTGCGGGGAGGGATGCTGGCTGACCCACCGCTATCGCAGG
>NZ_JBWKWY010000015.1:0-99046 GCF_059422465.1 Pseudomonas sp. GW821-FHT01D09 | reverse complement strand
GGCAAGCCAGCTCCCACATTGGTTCTTCAGGGCATTGGGCAGCGTATGCATCCTGCGGTGGCGGCTGAAATGCAAGCTTCCAAACCCTGAAAATCAAGGTGGGAGCTGTCTCGCCCGGCGAGGCTGCGATGGCGGCGGCATTGCTGGGAGGGATGCTGGCTGACCCGACGCTATCGCAGGCAAGCCAGCTCCCACATTGGTTCTTCAGGGCATTGGGCAGCGTATGCATCCTGCGGTGGCGGCTGAAATGCAAGCCTCCACTCCCCGAAAATCAAGGTGGGAGCTGTCGAGCCCCGGCGAGGCTGCGATGGCGGCGGCATGGCTGGGAGGGATGCTGGCTGACCCACCGCTATCGCAGGCAAGCCAGCTCCCACATTGGATCTTCAGGGCATTGGGCACCGCATGCATCCTGCGGTGGTGGCTGAAATGCAAGCCTCCAACCCCCGAAAATCAAGGTGGGAGCTGTCGAGCCCCGGCGAGGCTGCGATGACGGCGGCATTGCTGGGAAGGATGTTGGCTGGCCCGCCGCTATCGCAGGCAAGCCACACACATTTGATCTTCATTGCCTTGGCAGGTCGGTGTTGACTACGCCGATGACACTTTTGAAGTAAGCCACCCCGGGCGCTTTCCCGATAATCGAGGGCTTACTGACGAAATGCCGAGGCCCCGCCATGACGCGCGCATCCACCGAACAGGTCCCGCCGCAAACCCTGAGAAAAGTCATCGTCGCCGCCGGTATCGGCAATTTTGTCGAGTGGTTCGACTTCGCCGTGTATGGCTTTCTCGCCACCACCATCGCCCAACAGTTTTTCCCCAGTGGCGATGCCAGTGCGGCGTTGCTCAAGACCTTCGCGGTGTTTGCCGTGGCCTTTGCCTTTCGGCCCCTGGGCGGGATTTTCTTTGGCATGCTGGGCGATCGCATCGGCCGCAAGCGCACCCTGGCGATGACGATTTTGCTGATGGCCGGGGCCACGACCCTGATCGGCCTGCTGCCCACGTATGCGGCAATTGGCGTCACGGCGCCGATCCTGCTGTCGCTGATCCGCTGCGCCCAGGGCTTTTCCGCCGGCGGTGAATACGCCGGGGCCTGTGCCTACCTGATGGAGCACGCGCCCAGTGATAAACGGGCGTGGTACGGCAGCTTTATCCCGGTGTCGACCTTTGCCGCCTTCGCCTCGGCGGCGGTGGTGGCCTATGCACTGGAGGCCTCGCTGTCGGCCGAGGCCATGGGCAGTTGGGGCTGGCGCCTGCCGTTTCTGATCGCCGCGCCGCTGGGCCTGGTAGGTCTGTACCTGCGCTGGCGGCTGGATGAAACCCCGGCCTTCCAGGCAGTAAAGCAGGAACACGCGGTGTCTCACTCGCCGCTCAAGGAAACCCTGCGCAACCATGGCGCGGCGATCTGCTGCCTGGGCGCCTTTGTGTCGCTGACGGCGCTGTCGTTTTATATGTTCACCACCTACTTTGCCACGTACCTGCAAGTGGCCGGTGGCCTGAGCCGGGCGACGGCGTTGCTGGTGTCGCTGATTGCGCTGATCTTCGCCGCGGCGATCTGTCCGCTGGCCGGCTGGTATAGCGACCGCGTCGGGCGGCGTGTCACGGTGATGAGCGCTTGCGGGCTGTTGATGGCCGTGGTGTACCCGTCGTTCCTGATGGCCAGTTCCGGCTCGTTCGCGGCCTCCGTGGTCGGCGTGATGCTGCTGGCGGTGGGCGCGGTGTTGTGCGGCGTGGTCACGGCGGCGCTGCTCTCGGAAACCTTCCCGACCCGCACGCGCTATACCGCCTCGGCGATCACCTACAACATGGCCTACACGATCTTCGGCGGCACCGCGCCGCTGGTGGCGACGTGGTTGATCAGCACCACCGCCAGCAACCTGTCACCGGCGTTTTACCTGATGGCCGTGGCCCTGCTCGCACTGGCCGGTGGCCTGGCCTTGCCGGAGACCTCGCGCATTTCCCTGCACGACGCCTGACACCCGGCGAACCTTTCTTGCACAAACACCGTCCGAGCTAGGGCACTGATGTTTTTCGCCTGCTCGGAGGTTTGTGTTTGAAAGCTGCCATCGTCAAAAAATACCGCCTGATTATCAAGACCATGGGTTATGTCGGCTGGGCGCTGTTCTGGCTGTTGCTCTGGGATATTGCGGTCACCGTGGACTTCATGCTGTTCCTCAACGCCAAGATCAACCTGCCACTGATGCCCCTGACACTGCTCGGTTCGGCACTGGTGGTGCTGATCAGTTTTCGTAACACCAGCGCCTACAACCGCTGGTGGGAAGCGCGCACGCTATGGGGCGCGATGGTCAATAATTCGCGCAGCTTTGCACGGCAGGTGCTGACATTGCTCGATGACCCCGACAGCGAAATCAACCCCATCAAATCCACCCTGCTGCGCCGCCACGTGGCCTATGTGAATTGCCTGGCGGCGCACCTGCGGGGCGAGCCGTGCCCGGAGGAAGTGCGGGCATTTATTCCTGGGGATGAGTTTGCGCGCAACGGCGCCACCAACAACTTTGCCAACGACATCCTCACCGGCTCCGCCGCCCTGCTGGCCCGCGAGTACAAGGCCGGGCGCCTGGACAGCATTCGCCTGGCGCGCCTGGAATCAACCATGGTCGACCTGTCCAACAGCCAGGGCGGCATGGAACGCATCGCCAATACGCCACTGCCCTACCCGTATGTGTATTTTCCACGACTGTTTATTTCGCTGTTCTGCCTGATTGTGCCAGTGGGGCTGGTGGAGTCCCTGGGCTGGTTCACCCCGCTGGCCTCGACGGTGGTGGGGTTTATGCTGCTGGCCATCGAACGCATCGGCACCGACCTGCAAAGCCCGTTCCGCTCCAGCGAACACCAGATCCAGACCGAAGCCATCTGCGAAACCATCGAGAAAAACCTGCAGTCGATGCAGCGTGATTCGTTGGGGGATGTTTGCAGGAGCCATTAAAAAGCCTGCATTCTTCAAGCGCCTCTATAATAAAGCGTCGCGTTAAACATTTTGTTTGGCGTGATGTTGCGCAACCACGCAGTATCAGGCCCGGGGGCTGCCTGGCGCCTGAGCTTTGAATAACCCATCGCAAGACTTAAAAAAATGATCAGACCCCTTGACCCCACAGACCTCGATTGCGTCCTGCAGATCTGGCTGGATGCCTCGCTTATCGCCCACGACTTTATCGACGCCGCCTTCTGGCAGTCGCAGGTCGAGAACATGCGCAACCTGTACATTCCTGCATCCCAGACCTTTGTTATCGAGCGTCAATCGAGGGTGGTGGGGTTTTACTCGCTGCTCGACCAGCAGATGGCCGCGCTGTTTGTTGCCCCCGACTGCCAGGGCCAGGGCCTCGGCAAGCAACTGGTGGCCCACGCCAGGAGGCAACGGCCCGTACTGACCCTGGCGGTTTATAAAAACAATAGCGCCAGTTACCAGTTCTACCTGTCACAAGGGTTTGTGGTCACCCATGAGGAGATCGATGAACACAGCGGCCAGGCGCAATACTCGATGAGCAGCGTCGCCAGCGCGCCTCAGTAATCCGTCCTCACCTCAGCGGGCGCCTTGCCGGGGCCACACGCTAAACCCAAGGCTGATATTGCGCGGCGTTCCCCGCTAGTCGCGCGGCTTGCGCCCGTTCGGACAGCGGTATGCCAGGTGGTAGCAACGACAGCACATAAGCCATCCGCGACGCACTCCCCAGGTTCACGATCAATGTGAACGGCGAATCGGCAAATTCAAACACCAGGTTGAAGGTGCCATAAGCACTGCGCATATCCACTCGCGACACATCGCCCAACGGTCGTTGCTTCTGACGTAAAACCCGGTAAATCACCTGCGGCCCCTCAAGACGAAACACCGGGTTGAGGCTGTTGCTGGCCAAGGCCACCCAAGGCAGCCTGCGCAACCCGATAAAGGTGGCCAATACCGCAATCGCCTTGCCATCAAGGCCCGTGCCAGGGGCATAGGCGGGAGCGACCGACTTGGGTTTGCGCAGCTTCTTGAACAACCAGTACATGAACCAAAACGACAGGCCCTGGGCAATGACCACCATCGCGCCGAAGGCTAACGCCATCCAACTGATATCCATGTGCTTTCCTTGGCGGGTTGCCGGTGAGCGATCCAGCTTGGCAGGTAGCATCAGGCACTAAATTGCGCGCAAAAAAAAGCCTGCATCGCTGCAGGCTTTTCTCTATCTGGCTCCACGACCTGGACTCGAACCAGGGACCCAATGATTAACAGTCATTTGCTCTACCAACTGAGCTATCGCGGAATGCGGCGTATCTTACTGATTGAAAAGGACAAGTCAAATATTTAATGGGTTTTTACCTGCGACTTTTCAGGAACCCTGAAAAATCCGCGGTGATTCAACTCTCAGCAGCCTTACTCAACCTACAAAAATGCAGGAACCGTCCGACTGGAACCTCAATGCGCTTAAGCCGACTATTCCACCGATAGCGCTCTCGCCGATCGAGTGCCCCCCTCACAGTGACGGAGCCTACTGCCCGGTGGGTTTCTACGTCGCTTGCCTGCTGCTGGAGACACGATGAAAATATCGCTTGCTATATGACGCACTGACCTCCATCAGCGTGCCAAATAAAACAGCCAAAGCCGCCGTAAATGCTTGGGAGGACGATGTGAAACATTTCGCATCAAAAGCCGACTTAGAACGCACCGAATCCCACCTCAAGGATTCGATCGCGGCATTACGCACCGACCTGAGCGCCCTGATCAAAGACCAAGGCGTTGCAATCAGAGAGCAAGGTGTAGAATTCCGCGCGCTGATGGAACGTCAGGCGAGCCAGTTTCAAGGGGCCATTTCAAAGCTGGAATCGGGCATGACCCTGCTGCGCTGGCAATTCTGGCTGTTGGTCATCTGCTTCGGGTTTCCTATCATCAAAAACCTTTACGAGATTTACGGGAGTGTCATTTCCTCCTGACTCATGGCTTTACCTTTTCAGCACTCGACACGGAATTTCTCGTGCAGCCTTATCGACAGGGAGTCGACCCGTGAAAAAACTGCATGACCATCCCTTTTTCAAGCCACGTCGCCCCACTGCACCGCTGACACCGGAAAAACCCAAGCTCTCCTCCGGCACTGTCCTCTCCCTGGCTGCCGTGGTGATCTCCATCGCCGCCGCGTCGATTTCCTTCTGGCAACTGGACCTGATGCGCGAGCACAACCGGCTGTCCGTCAGGCCCTACCTGATGATCACACCGTATCTGGCGGGCGGGAAAAGCGGCCTGTACCTGTCCAATGAAGGGATTGGCCCGGGCATCATCACCGCGTTCAACATTCGCGTCGGCGACGAACAGTTCGATGGGCTGGGGGACAGTCGCTGGCCCGCCGTGCTGGAAAAGGCACGGTTGAATCCAGAATGCTTCGCCAAAGGTTGGCCCACCGAGGGTGCAGCCGTCAGGCCGGGTAATGACATCGTGATTCTGGAGCCGACTAAAAGCACACAGTTCGGCCCCTTGTGCCTGCTGCAAATGAGTCTGTTCCTGCAAAGGAATGACGTCTTTGTAGAGATGCACTATGAGTCACTCTACAAGGAGCCCTTCATCCTTTCCGCCCCCTTGGGCATCAATGAAGCCATGGATATGGGCGCGCTGGGCAAAATACTTCAGTAGTCAGCCAACGCGCGTCCATCACGGCAACTGCTCAATCACCCCACGACTCTTCAACTGCCCCAACTGCTCACCACTCAACCCCAACCGCCCCACCAACACTTCATCCGTATGCTGCCCCAACATCGGCGCCGGCCGTACGTACTCCACCGGAGTGCCAGACATCTTGATCGGGCTACCGACCATGGCGAAATCGGGGTTTTGCGGATGGGGGATCTTCACCATCAGTCCACGGGCAATCACCTGCGGCTCTTCCAAAGATTGCGCGATATTGTTGATCGCGCCCACCGGGACTTTCGCGGCATGGATGCAACTGACCCACTCATCTGCCGTGCGGCCAAGGAAGTGCGCCGACAGCAACCCGACGATTTCGGCCCGATGGGCCACGCGGTCGGCATTGCGCCGAAAGCGTGGGTCATCCGGCAGGTGCGGCAGGCCAATGCTCTGGCATAAGGCGATGAATTGGCTGTCGTTGCCGCAGGCGATGATGAAGTCGCGGTCGGCGGCGCGAAACACCTGGTACGGCACGATATTGGCGTGGGCATTGCCAAAGCGCTGGGGCACGTTGCCGGAGGCCAAGTAGTTCATGCTCTGGTTGGCCAGGGTCGCGACTTGCACATCCAGCAGGGCCATATCGATATGCTGGCCAACGCCGGTGCGTTCGCGGCTGAGCAGCGCGGCCTGGATCGCCACCGTGGAATACAGCCCGGTCATCAGGTCGGAAAAGGCCACGCCGACTTTTTGTGGACCGCCGCCCGGTAAGTCATCGCGTTCGCCGGTGATGCTCATCAGGCCGCCAATGCCCTGGATGATGAAGTCATAGCCAGGCTCTTCGGCACGCGGGCCGGTCTGGCCAAAGCCGGTGATGGAGCAATACACCAGGCGCGGGTTGAGCGCGGCCAGGGTCGTGTAGTCCAGGCCGTAGCGCGCCAGGGAGCCGGCCTTGTAGTTCTCGATCAACACGTCGGAGCTGGCCGCCAGCGCCCGCACCAGTTCCTGGCCTTCGGCACTGGCCAGGTCGATGGCCACCGACAGCTTGCCACGGTTGGTGGACTGGTAATACGACGCCTGCCCGGACGCCTCGCCGGTGCCGGTCTTCATCCACGGCGGCCCCCAGCCACGGGTGTCGTCGCCACTGTGCGGGCGCTCGATCTTGATCACTTCCGCGCCCAGGTCGGCCAACACCTGGCCACACCAGGGACCGGCCAAGACCCGGCTCAAATCCAGTACACGCAAACCTGTTAATGCACCCATTGTTTTTATTCCTGAAGGTCTGTATCGCCGACTGTGGGCTATAGATAACCCTGCTACTTATTTTGCAGTGCGAAATTATATTCCGTATTTTCAAAAAATAATAAGTATCTACATTAAGAATGTAAACGCAAGAACGTATAGATCCAAAAGAAATAAACATAAGCAATTGTTTATAAACGAATAAATATAAAGACACAGTAAAAATCCAAAAAATTCAATTGTTTCGCACAGCGGAATATGGTTTTGTTTTGTTGATTTTACAAAAGAAGGATGTCTACCATGCGCCGTCGAAGCCTGGACCCGAACACACCAGAGACACCAGCAGGCAGCACTGCCTTTGAACACCTGCTGGTAGATCCGATGAACACCGAAGAGGAGGAAGACAAGGACCGCCAGTTCATCACGTCACTGGCCCGTGGCCTGGAACTGCTGCGCTGCTTCACCCCCAGCGAAAGCGTGTTGAGTAACCAGGAACTGGCGCGCAAGACCGGCCTGCCCAAGCCGACGATTACCCGCATGACCCACACCCTGACCCGCTTGGGTTACCTCAAGCACATGCCGCAGTCGGGCCGGTACCAGTTGGATGTGGGGGTGATGGCATTTGGTTACGCAATGCTTTCCAACCTGTCGGTGCGGGCCGTGGCCCACCCGCTGATGGAGACCATGGCCAAGTACGCCCAGGCCGCCGTCGCGATGGCCACCCGGGACCGCCTGGACATGGTGTACCTGGACGTGATCCAGGGCGAAGCGAACATGACCATGCGCCGCCAGGTCGGTACGCGCCTGCCGCTGCACTTGAGTTCGGCAGGCCGTGCCTGCCTGGCGGCGATGCCGGAGAACGAGCGCGAATTCATGCTTGAGCATATCCGCCAGCGGCATCTGGAGGATTGGCCGACGATTCGCAAAGGGCTGGAGCGTGCGTTCAGGGATTACACCGATTTCGGCTATTGCATGTCGATCGGTGAGTGGCACCGCGATGTCAACGCCATCGCCGTGCCCATGCTGCACACACAACATGGGTTGTTGACGTTCAACTGTGGCGGGCCGAGTTTTCACCTTTCCCGGGAAAAACTCGAAGACGCCATAGGGCCGCGTCTCAAGCACATGGTCAACAACATCGAGGCCGCCGCCCGCTAGACAGATCGGTGCACGGCCTCGGCAGATCCAATACAACAGGCCCGCCGAACGGGCCGCTGAGGAATGTACATGATCCGAGACCCGCAAACGCTGCATCTGCTGCTGGACTCCATCCACCAGTTCGTCAACGAAGTGCTGATCCCACGGGAAAACGAAGTCGCCGAGACCGATGAGATCCCTGCGGACATCGTCCGGCAATTCCAGGACATGGGCCTGTTCGGCCTGACCCTGCCCGAAGCCTATGGCGGCCTGGGCGTGACCATGGAAGAAGAAGTCAGCATTGCTTTCGAGCTGGGGCGCACCTCGCCGGCCTTCCGCTCCTACTTCGGCACCAACAATGGCATCGGTTCCATCGGCATCCTGCTGGACGGCACCGAGGCACAGAAACAGCATTACCTGCCCAAGCTGGCCAGCGGCGAGTTGCTCAGCTCGTTCTGCCTGACCGAACCGGACGCCGGCTCCGACGCTGCCTCGCTGAAGACCACCGCCCTGCGCGATGGCGAGCATTACCTGATCAATGGCACCAAGCGCTTTATCACCAATGCGCCCCATGCCGGGATTTTCACGGTGATGGCTCGTACCAACCCGGAGATCAAGGGCTCGGGCGGGATCAGCGCGTTTATCGTCGAGCGCAATACCCCGGGGGTGTCCCTGGGCAAGCGCGACCACAAGATGGGCCAGAAAGGCGCCCATACCAGCGATGTGATTTTCGACAATGTGCGGGTGCCCGCCGGGCAACTGATCGGCGGCGTCGAAGGCGTGGGGTTCAAGACCGCGATGAAGGTGCTCGACAAGGGCCGCCTGCATATCGCTGCGGTCAGCGTCGGCGCCGCCGAGCGCATGCTCGACGATGCCCTGCACTACGCCATCGACCGCAAGCAATTCGGCCAGCCGATTGCCGAGTTCCAACTGATCCAGGCCATGCTTGCCGACAGCAAGGCAGAGATCTATGCCGCCCGCTGCATGGTGCTGGACGCCGCGCGCAAGCGTGACGAGGGCCTGGACATCAGCACCGAAGCCTCCTGCGCGAAGATGTTCGCCACGGAGATGTGCGGCCGCGTGGCTGACCGTTGCGTACAGATTCATGGTGGCGCGGGGTATGTGAGCGAGTATGCGATCGAGCGGTTTTACCGCGATGTGCGGCTGTTCCGGCTGTATGAGGGCACGACCCAGATCCAGCAGTTGGTGATTGCGCGCAACATGATTCGCGAGGCCAGGCACTAAAACCCACACAACCCTATGTGGGAACCGAGCTTGTGTGGGCTTGCTCGCGCAGGCGGTGGGTCAGTTAATAAATAGTTGACTGACACTGCGCTATCGCGAGCAAGCCCGCTCCCACAAGTAGATCGGCTTTGTTCATACAACATCTGCAACACCCATAACCCGTGCCCTACAACTACAACAAGGTATCGCTATGGAAGTCGCCACATCGGCGGGTGCGTTGTCGCCCGCAAAAAACAACCTGTGGATCATTGTCTTCATCTTCTGCTTCCTCGGTCTTTTGATCGACGGCGCAGACTTGATGCTCCTGTCCTACAGCCTCAGCAGCCTGAAAGCCGAGTTCGGCCTGACCAGTGTCGAAGCCGGCAGCCTGGGCAGTTTCACCCTGGCCGGGATGGCGGTCGGCGGGATTTACGGGGGCTGGGCCTGTGATCGCTTCGGCCGGGTCAAGACCGTGGTGTGGAGCATCGTGCTGTTCTCGGTGGGTACCGCGATCCTCGGCCTGACCCACAGCTACTGGCAGTTCGCAGCCACCCGCTTCTTCGCCTCCCTCGGGTTGGGCGCATTGTATGTTGCCTGCAACACCCTGATGGCCGAATACGTACCGACCCGCTACCGCACCACCGTGCTCGGCACCCTGCAGGCCGGCTGGTCGGTGGGGTATATCGTCGCCACCTTGCTGGCCGGCTGGATCCTGCCGGACCACGGCTGGCGCTGGCTGTTCTATGTGGCGATCATCCCGGTGATCCTCGCCGTGCTGATGCAGCGCCTGGTGCCGGAACCCCAGGCCTGGCTCAACGCCCAGGCCGAGCGTGCGCGGGAAAAGGCCGCAGGCATCCAGCGCGTCTCGGTAAAAAAACCCGATGGTATGTTCAAGCTGATTTTCAGCGACCCCAAGGCCAGCCGCATGTTCCTGTTCTGGGCACTGACTGCAGGCTTCCTGCAGTTTGGCTACTACGGGGTGAATAACTGGATGCCGTCCTACCTGGAAGGCGAACTGGGGATGAACTTCAAGTCGATGACCAGCTACATGGTCGGCACCTACGCGGCGATGATTTTCGGCAAGATCCTCGCCGGCCTGGCGGCCGATCGCCTGGGCCGGCGCGTGGTGTTTGCCTTCGGCGCCCTGGGCACGGCGGTGTTCCTGCCGGTGATCGTGCTGTACCAGAGCCCGGAGAATATCCTCTGGCTGCTGATTGCCTTCGGTTTTCTGTACGGCATTCCCTACGGCGTGAATGCGACCTACATGACCGAGAGTTTCGAGGCCAAATTCCGCGGTTCGGCAGTGGGCGGTGCCTACAACATCGGGCGTATTGGCGCGGCGGTCGCGCCGGCGGCCATTGGCTTCCTGGCGTCCCATGGCTCGATTGGCGTGGGCTTTATGGTGATGGGCGCGGCGTACTTTATCTGCGGGGTGATCCCGGCGCTATTTATCCGCGACAAGCAGTTTGACCCGCAGAAACAATAAGCCAGGCCCGAGTGGCCCCGGATTGCCGGCGCCACTTGGGGCATTGCCGCTTCGTCAGGAAAACCTAGCCGTTTTGCCAGTTACTTAAACGTTTTGTTCAAACTATCGTGTACCCGACCAATTTTTGATGGCAGGGCCGGAAATGGAATTCATCGAACAAAGCCACCAGGGCTACGCAACCTTTCGCGACTACCAGACCTGGTATCGCGTGACCGGCAACCTCGACAGCGGCAAGACCCCATTGGTCATCCTCCATGGCGGCCCCGGCGCTACCCACGACTACCTGGACGCCTTCAAGGACGTGGCTGCCAGTGGGCATGCGGTGATTCACTACGATCAACTGGGCAATGGCCAGTCCACCCACCTGCCCCACCAGCCCGCCGATTTCTGGACGGTTGAGCTGTTTCTCGCAGAGCTGGACAACCTGCTCGACCATCTGCACATCAGCGGGCATTACGCGCTCCTCGGGCATGCCTGGGGCGGCAGGCTCGGCAGTGAACACGCGATTCGCCAGCCCCAGGGCCTGCGCGCATTGATCGCCGCCAACCTGGCAGCCGGCTTCGATGAGCAACCCTTGTGCCGGATCAACCCGTGGCCCGAAGAAGTGGCACGTACCTTCGCCCAGATGGCGGCCGATCCTACGGTTTACAACGCCCTGCACGGCCCGATCAGCATTGGCCGGCTGACGCAGATCCAAGTGCCAACCCTGATAATTTCCGGGCGGCATGACCAGGCCACACCGCTGGAATTCAAGGCATTCCTCGATGAAATCGCCGATGTACGCGCAGCGCTGTTTGAAGACTCCAGCCATATGCCCCATGTGGAGGAGCGCCAGCCGTGCATGGGCACGGTGGTGAAGTTTTTGGATGAGGTGTGCTCACCAACGGTCTTCTAAACACCACCAATCAAATGTAGGAGCGGGCAAGCCCGCTCCTACATTCAGTTTTTTGTGGTGTTTTGGCTACACCTCACTGGTTTCAGCCCGCCCCGCCACCGCCGCTTTCTGCAGGGCTGTATCCACCAGCGGAATCTCCTTGCCCTCGGCATCAAACAATTTGCCCTTGCTGAAGTAATCCCCGTCCCGCAGTGCCGCCACATCCTGGAAACACAGGCTGCGCTCGGTACCGGCGACGAACACCGACTGCTGGTCCGAGTTGCCGGCGGTGAAGTGGTTGAACGCCAGGTTCAGCAGGATCGCCATGATCGCCGAGGAGCTGATCCCCGAGTGAAAGATGGTGGCGAACCAGCTAGGGAACTGATCGTAGAAGCTCGGCGCGGCGATGGGGATCATGCCGAAGCCAATGGAGGTGGCGACAATGATCAGGTTCATGTTGTTGCGGTAATCGACCTTGGACAGCGTACGGATGCCACTGGCCGCCACGGTGCCGAACAACACGATCCCGGCGCCGCCCAGCACCGAGGTCGGTACTGCGGCAATCACCCGGCCCATAAAGGGCAACAGGCCAAGGATCACCAGGAACAGGCCGCCCGTGGCCACCACATAACGACTCTTGACCCCGGTCACCGCCACCAGGCCGACGTTCTGGGCGAAGGCGCTTTGGGTGAACGAGCCAAAGATCGGCGCGAACATGCTCGACAGCATGTCGGCACGCAGGCCATTGCCCAGACGCTTGGAGTCAACCTTGGTGTCGATGATCTCGCCCACCGCGAGGATATCCGCCGAGGTTTCCACCAGGGTCACCATGACCACGATGCACATGGACAGGATCGCCGCCACATGGAAGGTCGGCATGCCGAAATGGAACGGCGCGGGGAAGCCGATCATCGGGCCCTGGGTCACGCCGGAGAAGTCCGCCATGCCCAAAAACACGGCGATCAGCGTGCCAAACACCATGGCCAGCAGGATCGACAGGCGCGAGATAGTGGCGCTGCCCACCTTGCTCAGCAACAGCACCAACACCAGGGTGATGGCCGCCAGGCCGATGTTGGGCATGCTGCCAAAATCGGCAGCGCGGCTGTTACCGCCCATGGCCCAACGGGCCGCGACCGGCATCAGCGTCAGGCCGATGGTGGTAATCACGATCCCGGTCACCAGGGGCGGGAAGAACTTGGTAATTCGCGAGAAGATCGGGGTGATCAGCAACCCGATCAGCGACGCGGCCATCACCGCGCCCAGGATCGCCGGCACACCGCCCGCGCCGTCGCTGCCGACAATCGCCACCATGGTCGCCACACCGGCAAACGACACGCCCTGCACCAAGGGCAACTGACAGCCAAAAAACGGCAGGCCCAGGGTTTGCAACAGCGTGGCCAGGCCACCGGCAAACAACGACGCGGCGATCAACAGGCCAATATCCGCGGGGGATAACCCGGCCGCCTGGCCGACAATCAACGGCACGGCCACGATGCCGCCGTACATGGTCAGTACATGCTGCAGGCCGTAAGCCATGTTGGCAGCGACGCCAAGATTCTCATCTTCTGGCCGTTGCGGTGACGCCTTCGGGATAGTCATGGTGAGAGGTTCTCTGTTTTTGTTGTGCGCTCACTGTATGCAATAGAAAGATTGGATGTCCATAGAGTTGTATACAATCATTTGCACAAGATACCCGGCATCGACGTTACAAAAATCCATTCAGCCGCCCAGCCTCGAGGCTTGACGGCGTGCCCACAAGGGTCTGAAAAAAATGCTCAACCGCACGCTGCGCATCCACTCTGCGGCCATTTGCTACTTCGATATGGTCCGGCGCTGCCATTCGATCCGCGAAGCTGCGCGCCGGCTGAACGTGGCGTCGTCGGCGGTGAACCGGCAGATTCTCAAACTCGAAGATGAAGTCGGCGCGGCCCTGTTCGAGCGCTTGCCCGGCGGGCTGCGCCTGACCGCTGCCGGGGAAATCCTCACCCGCCATGTAACCCTGGTGCTGCAGGATGTGGAACGGGTACGCGGCGAACTGGAAGGCCTGAACCAGGTACAGACCGGGCATGTGGAAATTGCCACGGTGGAAGGCGCGACGGTGGAGTTACTGCCCGCCGTGCTCAAGCGCATGCGCCAGCGCTATCCGGCGGTGACGATCGGGGTGACCGTGCAGGGTTCACAATCGATTCCAGCCGCGGTGATCAACGGCCAGGCGGACCTGGGGCTGGCCTTTGCCCTGCCGCGCAGTGCGGAAACCACACAATTATGTGTCGGGCATTTCCGCCTTGGTGCATTGGTGGCACCGGGGCATCCCCTGGCCTCCCATGCCAGCGTCAGCTACACCCTGTGCGCTGAACACGGGGTGATCCAGGCCAACAGCGAGCTGTCGATCCATCACCTGATTGCACCGCTGCACAAGCGTTCGCCGGCTGCGCACAAGCCGTTGCTGCAAAGCAACTCCATGGAACTGGCGCGGCAGTTGGCACGCCAGCAGTTGGGGGTGGCGTTCCAGACGCGCATCGGCATCGAGGCCGACTTGGCCAGGGGTGAGTTGCTGCATATCCCCTTGAGTGACCAGGGCGGGATGTTCAGCGACCTGGGGCTGTATGCGCGCAAGGGTCGGGATTTGCCTACGGCGGTGGAGTCGATGGCCCACCTGATCAGCGAGGAAATCGCTTTGCGCGAGCGCGAAGAATCCCCCTGTACCCCACGTATTTCCTGACCTTCAGGCCAGCTTCCGTGCTGCCGATTCGGCAGCAGCCCAGTCGATATTCTGTTCTTTGAGCAGCGCGGCGGTTGTGTCGATACTGCGCCCGGCGGCCCCTGCATGGCTGCCATGAGCCAAACGCCAAAGGAACTAAAACAATGAAAAAGGCACTGCACGGCGCAACCGTTTTACTCACACTCCTCGGCGGCGGGGAGGCTGTCGCGGTGGAATGGATGAACAACAGCGTAGGGTTTCGCTACGGGCAACAGTTCACCAATCCGAACAACCCCGACGACTTCAGCAAACGCATCTACAGCTTCACCCACGCCAGCGGCTACCGGTACGGCAGCAACTTCCTCAACCTCGACGTCTTCCTGTCCGACAGCCACGACCCGCGCAAGGGCACCGATCACGGCGGCAGCGAGGTGTATGCGGTGTACCGGCACCAGCTGTATGCCTCACGGGTATTCGACAGGCCGCTGGGCACCGGGCTGATCAAGGATTACGCGCTGACCCTGGGCTTCGATGCCAACCGCAACAACAACCTGGCGTCGGCAAAAAAGCGCGCCCTGGTGCTCGGGCCGACCCTCAAGTTCAATACGGTCGGGGTGCTGGACCTGAGCCTGATGTACTACAAGGAAAACAACCATTCCGGCATCCCCGGCGCGAAGGATCCGAACCACACCTTCGACGACACCTACATGCTCAACCTGACCTGGATGCGCCCGTTCGAGCTCGGCAACCATGGCGCCAAGTTCCAGGGTTTTATCAACCATGTCGGTGACAAGGGCCATGACTACAACAGCCGCGACACCGCCGCAGAAACCCTGATGCGCACTGCGCTGATGGTTGCGGTACGGCCGGGCAAAAGCGTCAAGCCCAACCTGTACCTGGGGGTGGGCTACGAATACTGGCATAACAAGTTCGGTGTGGATGGCGGCCGTGGCAGCCGCACCTCGACGCCAACCGTGAATATGGAAGTGACGTTTTAAGCGGCCGCCAATTCCGACTCATCCGGCTTGGGCCGCGCCAGCCAATAGCCCAACATTGCCAGCGGCGCGGTCACCAGCATCACAATCACCGTGACCAGCAACGGCTGCTCCAGCAGCGACGACACCAACAGGCTGGCGACAAAGCACAAGCCCAGTTGCAGGGTGTTTTGCAGGGCGGCGGCCTTGCCGGAGTTTTCCGAAAACGGCATCAGCGCATTCGCCACCACAATCGGGTAGCTGGCGCCGTTGACCAGGGCCATCAGGCAGAACGGAATCAGCAAAGTGGTCAGCGTCGGCACCGTCAGGGTTGCCACCAGGTACAACGCCACCATGCTGATGCAGTACGCCACCAGCAGCCAGGGCAACAGGAGCTTGCCCTGGAACCGTTGCAAGGCGCTGCGGCAACTGTAGCCACCCACCAGAAACGCCAGGGTCGGCAGCACATAACTCAGGCCAATATCATTGGGGCTGTAGCCCATGCCCCCGAGAATAAACGGCGAGGCCGTGAGCCAGGCGAAGAAGCTGGCGGAGCACGCGGCGAAGATCAGCACATTGCCGGTGAACACCCGCGACTTGAACAATTGCCCGTAGCCCAGCCGGGCCTTTTCACCGTCAGCGGCCAGGCGCTTGGGCATGGGTTTGAGAAACAGGGTCGGTAATAGCAGCAACAGCGAGACACCCAGCAATACGGCGAAGATCGCCTGCCAGCCCCAGTGATTCAGCACCACCGCGCCCAGTAGCGGCGCCAGCGCCGGTGACAGGGACATCAGCGGCATGATGCTGGCAAACACCTGGTGCGCCTTGTCCGCCGGGTACCGGTCAATCACCAGCGCCTGCCAACTGACAGCGGCACTGCACACCCCGATCGACTGTACAAAACGCAACGCCAGCAGTTGCGGCGCGGTCTCGACCCAGAACATTCCCAGGCAGCCGAGCACAAACAGGCTCAGCCCCGCCAGCAGGATCGGCTTGCGCCCCAGGCGGTCCGACAGCGGGCCCCACAGCAGTTGCCCCACGGCAAACCCGGCGAGGAAGATGCTCAAACTGGCCCCCACCGCACCGGGGGAAATCTGCAGGTGTTCACCCATGGCGCCGAACGCGGGCAGGTACATATCCATGGCCAGGTAGCCGAGCATGCTCAGCCCCGCCAGGTACCAGGTAAAACCAAAAGAGTTTTTCATTGAAGCCTTGTAAGTCCTGCCATCAAACAATTTGCTGACTGATGCCTATTATGAAGCTGACAGTTACCCTGTGAAGCGATAATAATTGGAGACTCTTATCAATATTTTTGAAGGCAACACCCATGTGGTCCGAATACTCCCTGGATGTGGTGGATGCCGTGGCCCGTCACGGCAGTTTCAGTGCAGCCGCCCAGGAACTGCACCGCGTGCCCTCGGCCATCAGCTACACCGTCCGGCAAATCGAAGAATGGTTGGCGGTGCCGTTGTTTGTCCGCCGCCACCGCGATGTGGAACTGACGCCTGCCGGGCGCCTGTTTATCGATGAAGCCCGGGGCGTGATGAAAACCATGCTCGGCACCCGCCGGCTGTGCCAGCAGGTAGCCAATGGCTGGAGCGGCCAGTTGAAAGTGGCGGTGGACTCCATCGTCAAGCAGCAGCGCTGCCGGCAACTGGTGCTGGACTTCTATCGCCACTTCCCCGACGTGGAGTTGTTGCTGGAGTACGAGGTGTACAACGGGGTGTGGGATGCCCTGGCGGACGAGCGTACCGATATCGTGATCGGCGCCACCAGCGCGGTGCCGGTGGCCAGCCATTTTACGTTTCGCGACATGGGGTTGTTGAACTGGTCGGGCGTGGTCAGTGCCCGGCATCCCCTGGCGCAGGTAGCGGGCTTGATCAGTGACGAGCAACTGCGCCCGTTCGCGTCATTGTGCCTGACCGACACCTCGCGCAGCCTGCCCAAGCGCGACACCTGGACTTTGGATAACCAGCGGCGGCTGGTCGTACCGAACTGGACCTCCGCCATTGACTGCCTGCGGGACGGCCTGTGTGTCGGCATGGTGCCTTCGCACCTGGCACAGCCACTGATCGACAGCGGTGAGTTGGTGGTACTGCAACTGTCTCGCCCCTTCCCGGCCAGCCCATCCTGCATGGCCTGGGCGCAGAGCAAACTGTCGCCGGCCATGGCCTGGCTCCTGGACTACCTGGGGGACAGCCAGACGATGAACCAGGAATGGCTGAACGGGCCGGGGTCACAGTAGCCGAACGATGCCCCGCACAATCATCTCCACTTCCTTGCTGTTCAGGGTCAGGGGCGGCAGCAGGCGAATGACCTTGCCCCGCGTGACATTGAGCAACAAACCCTGCTCCCGTGCGGCCCGTTCCGCCAGGTCGCGCTGCGGCGTGGCCAGCTCAATGCCAATCATCAGGCCACGCCCGCGGATCGCCAGCACCTGCGGGTGCTCGCTCAACTCCACCCGCAGCCGCGCCAGCAGGCGCTCGCCCTGGCGTGCGGCGTTCTCCAGCAGGCCTTGTTCTTCAATGATGTCCAGCACCGTACAGCCCACACGGCACGCCAGCGGGTTACCGCCAAAGGTGCTGCCGTGGCTGCCGGGGGTGAACAGCTTGCCCACCGAGGCGCGGGCCAGGCAGGCGCCAATCGGAATACCGTTGCCCAGGCCCTTGGCCAGGGTCATGACGTCCGGGACGATTCCCTCCTGCTGGAAGGCAAACCAGGTGCCGGTCCGCCCGATGCCGGTCTGGATCTCATCGAGCATCAATAACCAACCGTGTTGGCTGCAGTGGGCACGCAAGGCTTTCAGATAACCCGGCGGCGCCAGTTGCACACCACTTTCGCCCTGGATCGGTTCCAGCAATATGGCCACGATCCGGGGCCCGAACTCACGGGTCACCGCGTCCAGTGCCGCCAGGTCGCCAAAGCCGACCTTGATGAAATCCCCCGGCAAACGCTGGAACCCCAGGCGCACCGATGGCCCGTCACTGGCAGCCAGGGTGCCCAGGGTGCGGCCATGGAAGGCATTCTCCATGACCACCACCAGCGGCTGCTCGATGCCTTTTTTCCAGCCATGCAGGCGCGCCAGTTTCAACGCGGTTTCGTTGGCTTCGGCGCCGGAGTTGTTGAAGAACGCCTGGTCCAGGCCGCAGAGCTGGCTCAAGCGTTGGGCCAGGCGCTGCTGCCAGTCGATGCCGTACAAGTTGGAGGTATGCAACAGCAACCCGGCCTGCTCGCTGATCGCCGTCACCAGCCGTGGGTGGGAGTGACCGACATTGGTCACGGCAACCCCGGCCACGGCGTCGAGGTATTCACGGCCCTGCTGGTCCCACAGGCGGGTGCCCAGGCCACGGGTAAAGCTCAGGGCCAGGGGTTGATAGGTGGTCATCAGGCAAGCGGCGGTCATGGCATCGGGCTCCATCGGGGTCAGGGCCCTAGTATCGTTAGCCACTCAAGCTGGATAAACTGCGCAGATCTGCAATGACTTTTAATCAGGGCTTGATAATGGACCTGTTCCAGGCAATGACCGTCTACGTCAAGGTGGTGGAGACCGGCAGCATGACCGCAGCAGCCCAGGCCTGTGGCCTGTCGACCACCATGGTCGGCAACCACCTGCGGGCCCTGGAGCGGCGCCTCGGCGTCAGCTTGCTCAAGCGCACCACCCGCAAGCAAAGCCTGACCGAGTTCGGCGGCCTCTATTACCAGCGCTGCCTGGAAGTACTGGGCCTGGTGGCCAACTCCGAGCAACTGGCTGAACAGATCCACCGCGAGGCGCCACAAGGGCTACTGCGCATCACGGCCCCGCCCGCGTTCGGCGCCGAGCGCCTGGCACCGGCGCTCAGCGAATTCTCCCGGCGCTACCCGCAGATCCAGCTGTACGTGGTGCTGAGCAATCAAGCGATGGACCTGATCGACAGCGGCTTCGACGTGGCGCTCCGCCTCGGTGAGCTGCAACCTTCGAGCTTGATCGCCCGGCCCTTGCAGGACTACACCATGACCCTGTGCGCATCGCCGGATTACCTGGCCCGCCGGGGTACACCCCTGCACCCCATGGATTTGCAGAACCACGACTGCCTGGCATTCGCCTACCCCTCGACCGATGACTGGCGCAACGCCGACAAACTCTGGCGCCTGCAGGGTGCCGAGGGTGAAATCGAAGTCGCCGTGTCCGGGCCCATGACCATCAACAGCTCCCAGGCCCTGCACCGTGCCGCCGTCGAAGGCATGGGCATCGTGATGCTGCCCGACGCCCTGGTCGGCGCCGATCTGTTGGCGGGGCGCCTGGTGGCGCTCCTGCCAGGCTACCAGTCACCTTCGCGCCCGATGCACCTGCTATATGCGCAGGACCGCTATCGCCTGCCCAAGCTGCGGGCCTTCGTCGACTTCGCGCTCGAACAATGGGCGCGCTAGACACTCACCCCCAGGGCCTGGAGTTCACGGCGGGTCTGCTCGGGTGAAACATGATGAATACCACGCCAGCCCAGGGCCGTCGCGGCATTGGCGTTTTCGGCCACATCGTCGATAAACACCACTTCTTCGGGCTGGATATCCGGCAGTTGGGCGCGCACCTGGTCGAGGCTGGCGCGGTAGATCGCCGGGTCGGGCTTGATCAACTTCACCTCGCCAGACACCACGATATTGCGAAAGTATTGGAGGAAGGGGTAGTTGGCACGGGCATAGGGGAAGGTTTCTGCGGACCAGTTGGTCAGGCCGAACAGCGGCACGTTGGCCTCATGCAAGTCTTCAAGAATCGCCACGCCGCCTGCGAGCGGGCCGCGCAGCATTTCATGCCAGCGCTCGTAGTAGGCCCGGATCAGGGCTTCATGTTGCGGGTGTGCGGCGATCAGGCTGTGGGTGGCTTCAGCCAGGGTGCGCCCAGCATCCTGTTCGGTGTTCCAGGCCTGGGTGCAGATGTTGTCGAGGAACCACTGGCGTTCCTGGTCACCGGGAATCAGTTGGCGGTAAAGATGGTGCGGGCTCCAATCAAACAGGACACCGCCGAAATCAAAAACTACTGCACGAATCGTCATGAAGATCCTCCGTTAGCCGAGTGTGCTCACTGGAACACCCAGCATGAAGCAAATGTGGGAGCTGTCGAGCCCCGGCGAGGCTGCGATAGCGACGGCACTGCAACATTATGTTGCCTGAACCACCACTATCACAGCCTCGCCGGGGCTCGGCAGCTCCCACAAGGGTTTCGCTTCGTTTGTTAGCGCTTAAGCCTGGACCAGGCCTTCGATCTTCACGGTCGGATTGACGTCAGCCTCGTAATCCACGCCAGCAATCTCGAAACCGAACAGGCGCAGGAACTCCGCCTTGTAGCCGGCAAAGTCGCTGATCTCGTTGACGTTGTCATCGGTGACCTGGTTCCACAATGCCGCCACGGCGTCCTGGACTTTTGGCTCCAGCTCAGCCAGGTCGGCGCGCAGGCGGCCATCGGCGTCGAGCTTCGGTTCGCTGCCGTACAGGCTGTCCTTGAACAGGCCGTAGACCTGCTCGATGCAACCTTCGTGGGTACCCTGCTCTTTCATCACCTTGAACAGCAGCGACAGGTACAGCGGCATGATCGGGATTGCCGAGCTGGCCTGGGTGACCACGGCCTTGAGCACCGAGACCCGGGCATCGCCCTTGAGTGCCGCGAGGTTGTCGCGCAGGGTCAGGACTTTCTTGTCGAGGTCTTTCTTGGCCTCGCCGATGGAGCCGTTCCAGTAGATATCCTGGGTCAGTTTTTCGCCCAGGTAGGTGAAGGCGGTGGTCTTGGCGCCTTCGGCCAGCACGTTGGCATCACTCAGGGCGTCGATCCACAGCTGCCAGTCTTCGCCGCCCATCACTTTGACGGTGCCGTCGATTTCTTCCTGGGTGGCCGGTTCCAGGGTGGTATCCACGACCACACCCTTGTCGGTGTTGATCCCACGCAGGGTCACGGCCTTGCCGATCGGCTTGAGGGTGGAGTTGTGCACCACGCCCTGGGGGTCGGTACGGCGTGGCGCGGCCAGGCTGTAGACCACCAGGTCGATCTTGCCCAGGTCTTTCTTGATGGTTTCGATGGTCAGGCGCTTGATCTCGTCAGAGAACGCATCGCCATTGATGCTCTTGGCGTACAGGCCTTTTTCGGCGGCGAACTTGTGGAAGGCGGCGCTGTTGTACCAGCCGGCAGAGCTGAGCTTGCCTTCTTCGCCTTCTTTTTCAAAAAACACGCCAAGGGTGCCGGCGCCGCAACCAAAAGCGGCACTGATACGCGCAGCCAGGCCGTAGCCGGTGGACGCACCGAGCACCAGGACTTTCTTCGGGCCGCCTTCGATGGCACCGTGTTCGGTCACGTAGTCGATCTGCTCTTTGACGTTCGCTTCGCAGCCAACAGGGTGGGCGGTCACACAGATAAAGCCACGAACCCGCGGTTTGATGATCATAAAATTTCTGCCTCTTCCAAGGTGCCGATGGCCAATGGTGGCCATTACGGCGTCAATCGTACTGGTCTATGACGTCCGAAAAACCGAAGCGTCACGATAGTCGCAATTCTTCTGTTCGCAAAATCCAATCCACACCGGCCAAAGGCGCTATATTTTTCCAACAAGGGCGCGAATTCAGCAAATTCTGCGGCATGATGAGCCAGGGCGGCGTTTGCGTCCTGCCTGTAGGGCGGGGAGAATGCCTGTCCTGTGCGACCGTATTCGGCGCTCGTCATCCTCATGCCACGGGCTGTTCATCGCCGGTGGCTGCGCTTTCAGGGAATAAGAATGCCTCAACGCCAAGTCATCAATGCCTCCGTCAGCCCCAAGGGCAGTCTCGAAACGCTGTCGCAACGTGAAGTCCAGCAACTGAGCGAAGCCGGTTCCGGCAGCATCTATACACTTTTCCGCCAGTGCGCCCTGGCTATCCTCAACACCGGCGCCCATATCGATAACGCCAAGACCATCCTCGACGCCTACAAGGACTTCGAGGTGCGCATCCATCAACAGGATCGTGGCGTACGCCTGGAGCTGCTGAACGCGCCGGCTGATGCGTTCGTGGATGGCGAAATGATCGCCAGCACCCGAGAAATGCTGTTCAGCGCCCTGCGCGACATCGTCTACACCGAAAACGAGCTCGATAGCCAACGCATCGACCTGAGCACCTCCCAGGGCATCACCGACTACGTATTCCACCTGCTGCGCAACGCGCGTACGCTGCGCCCCGGTGTCGAGCCGAAGATCGTGGTGTGCTGGGGTGGGCACTCGATCAATACCGAAGAATACAAATACACCAAGAAAGTCGGGCACGAACTGGGCCTGCGCAGCCTCGACGTGTGCACCGGTTGCGGCCCAGGCGTGATGAAAGGCCCGATGAAGGGCGCGACCATTTCCCACGCCAAGCAACGCATCACCGGCGGGCGCTACCTGGGCCTCACCGAGCCTGGCATCATCGCCGCCGAGGCGCCGAACCCGATTGTCAACGAACTGGTGATCCTGCCGGATATCGAAAAACGCCTGGAAGCCTTTGTGCGTGTCGGCCACGGCATCATCATCTTCCCCGGCGGCGCCGGTACGGCCGAAGAGTTCCTGTACCTGCTGGGTATCCTGATGCACCCGGACAACCGTGATGTGCCCTTCCCGGTCATCCTCACCGGGCCAAAACAGGCGGCACCGTACCTGCAACAGCTGCATGCGTTTGTCGGCGCGACCCTGGGTGAGGCGGCCCAGGCCCACTACCAGATCATCATCGACGACCCTGCCGAAGTTGCCCGGCAGATGACTGCGGGCCTGAAGGCCGTCAAACAGTTCCGCCGCGAGCGCAACGACGCCTTCCACTTCAACTGGCTGCTGAAGATCGACGAAGGCTTCCAGCGCCCATTCGACCCGACCCACGCCAACATGGCCAGCCTGCAACTAAGCCACAGCCTGCCGCCCCATGAACTGGCGGCCAACCTGCGCCGGGCGTTCTCGGGGATTGTGGCGGGTAACGTCAAGGACAAGGGCATCCGCCTGATCGAACAGAACGGCCCGTACGAAATCCACGGCGACCCGACCATCATGAAGCCGCTGGATGAGCTGTTGAAGGCGTTTGTGGAACAACACCGGATGAAACTGCCCGGCGGCGCGGCGTATGTGCCGTGCTATCGCGTGGTGCAATAAGGCAAATGGCCAGGTCATAGGTTGTATTGCTTTAGGGCTGTCTGAGGGGTGTCGAAGGCATAAAAGCGGACTAGGGTTTTATCTATTCCGACCACCGACACCTGCAGAAGAGCGACCTATGGACCAACGGATCTTGTCCTCCATTATTCCTTACCCTAAGGTAAGGAATATCCCGCTGGAGATCTTCATTATGGCCACCGCCACACTTACCTCAAAAGGGCAAATCACCATCCCCGTTCAAGTCCGGGCCGCATTGGGCCTGGACACCGGAGACCGGGTGGAATTTGTCGAAATGGACGATGGCAAGTTCGCCATCATCGCCGCCAACCACAGCGTCCAGGACCTCAAGGGGCTGATCCGCAAGCCCGCCACGGCCGTCAGCATTGAACAGATGAACCAGGCAATCGCCGTGCAGGGAGCCAAAGCGGGATGATTGGCCTGGATACCAATGTGCTGGTGCGCTATGTCACTCAGGACGACCCGGTTCAATCGGCCAAGGCCACGCACCTGATCGAATCCCTGACCGTTACTGCGCCGGGTTTCGTCAGCCTGGTCTCGGTGGTGGAGTTGGTCTGGGTGTTGCAGAGCTGCTACCCATGCACCAAGACGCAAGTGGTGGCGGTTCTGGAAACCCTGCTGCGCACCCGTGAACTGATCATCGAACAGGCCGAACTCATCTGGCAGGCCGTGCGCCGATTCACCACGACCAAGGCGGACTTTGCCGACTGCCTGATCGAGCGCTGCGCCCACGCTGCCGGGTGCGAATACACGGCCACCTTTGATAACGACGCCGCGAAAGCCACCGGCATGCGCCGCCTGGGCTGACCCCTGGCGTTGCTGCAATGGACCGGCTTTGATAAAACCTGTGTTCCACCGCCCCTTGAGAGACCGCCCAACGTGCGCACGCTTCTGCTCGCTGCCCTGCTCCTGACCCCCACCCTCGCCCAGGCAGAAACCATTGCCTGGCCGGACCTCCCCGAGACCTGCTTCGTCAGTGGACGGTCTGCGACCAACGACGATGTCGACAATGGCTGTGCGGCGTTTCTGATCAATGTGAAAGGCAAGGCGGCAGGTACGCCGATCAAGATGGATATTCCCCAATACGCCCTGCATGTCGAAGCAGGTACCGGCAAGGAGACGCCGGTGATCATCATCCAGGCGGAACAGAACGGTGATATCAAGGCTGTGGGGTACAAGGAACTGGGTACGGAGCAATTGGGCGCGGCGTTGCTCAAGGAAGTGCGGCTTTTGGGAACGAAAAAGCCGAGCTGAACACCACCCTCCAAGCAAGCGGCGTGGGCATAATGCTCACGACGCACACGCCATCGCCTGTCTTTTCAAACGGACCAGAATCAACCCTGCCACCACCACGGCAATACCCACATACGTCGAGGTGTAAATCACATCGCCAAACATGATTGCCGCCCAGACCAACGTCACGGGGGGCTCCAGGTAAACCAGTGCCGCGACATGGGTCGCAGTCATAACCCGTAACAACATCCAGAGGCTCAGATACGCGATAAACGTAGAAAACACCGTCAGCCAAACGATCGAGACCAGTACGGCGCGGTCCTGGGGAACGCTTAACGTATTGGTGTAAAGCACCGCCGCAGTGAAGCCCATCAAGGTCATCAGCGACTGGATAAACAGCGACAGGCTCAAGCTACTGCGCTGGGTCTGCTTAAGTGCTGAGCGGCGCTCATACAATGTCGCCATCGTCAGCCCCAAGGCCGAGACAAGCGGCAGTAAATACATGACCAGCCCGACCTCGGCACCACTATTGCGGTACTGCCCCGCGATCACAATCGACACCCCGCAAAAGCCCACCAGCAAACCCAGCCATTGCCACGCTCCGCTGCGCTCTGTGGTACTGCCCGACGACAGTGCGGCCGTCATCAGTGGCTGAAGCGCCGCAATGATTGCTGCAATCCCCGGCGGCAACCCATTTTGGATGGCCACGTAGACACAACTCAAATAAAGAAACTGCGACAAAAAACCGATCACCGCGTGGTGGCGAATTTGCGCCCAGGAAACCTTCAGCAGCGCACTATTCAAAAACAGCCCCAGGCACACCGAGACCAGCAAAAAACGCCAGAACAGTAAGTTGAACGCGCCTGCATCCTGAGCCCCCATCTTCGCCCCAATAAAACCGGAGCTCCAAGACAAGACAAACACCATCTGCAAGAGCAGTAACTTCAGCGTTCCCAGGGTCGCGCGCTTGGGCAGCCTCATTATTGCCCCCTGGGCATCGCCAGTTCGGCAAAGGTAATAGGCGCAATGCCCAGTCGACGGTATTGCTCCTCGGCAGGCAATGCCAGGTTTCGCCTCAGCTGGAACCATGGCCTGATCGTCCTCAACACACCGTCATCGGATGCCAGGTGCCAGAACTTGTTCACATCGACCGAACTGTAGGGACAATGAAATGAAAGTACCAACGACATGCGCCGGCCGGCCGTGACAGGGCGCACGCCATGAAACACACGGCTGCCGTAAAGGTAGACCGCATCGCCACTGGACCGGACAACGCTGGTACATAGGTGCCCGTCCAGGTTATTCAGATCAAAGCGCTCGTTCTGCCCTTCAAAAAACACAAACTCTCCACCTTCATACTCACCAGGGTCCGATAGCAAGATATTCAATACGAAACTGGTACCGTCGGTATGCCACATGCCAATCTGGGCTTTATCTTCAGGCGTCTGGCGCGGGTAGAAATAGTTGACCTGTGAACGCGCCCGTAAAAATGGATGGGGCACCAAAGGCACGCCTGCAATATGCGACACCGCCAACAAAAAGGCGCGACTGCCCATCATTTCCCGAATAAGGGTCGAGGACTCAGTGGCAGCACGGGTGCGATTGGAAATAATCCAGTCGCTGGTGGTAGAGCCCGCCTCCAACTGATAACAGGCACGACGCAATTGCGTGACGCCCTCTTCGGTAAATAACCCCGCCACCTGCGCCACGGCGGTGAGTTGCTCAACCGAGGCGACGGCCAACGGCGAGTTCACATAACCCAGTTCGGCAAGGCTTCGGTGATAGCCAAGTGCCGGAACACTGTTGTGTAAGTAGCTATCACTCCAATGCTTCAAGGTATCGAGCAATGCCCCAGGATGTTTGCATCGCCCCGATGCCGGAGACAGCGATGCCTGCAACGCCAGTTTCAGCCGCCCTGCTCCCTGCGCAAATACCGGAAGGTCACCGTCTCGTCTCATGGCTATCCACCTCTATTATCGGTCAGTGCAATCGTGGTCCGGGCAATATTCGGACAGTTGATACATGACACTGCCATCTCCGCTGCAATACTCACCAATCACTCGGCAACTGCCGTACTCCTGGCGTACCCGGATAAATTGCTCGCGGGTGTATTTCAGGCAGACATTCGTCAAGAGATAGCCATCATCATGACCGTCGTGGACAGGCAGCAACGTTGCGGCGACACGGTAGCGATCATCGTGGTGCTCGATCTCGGAGATGACGACCCGATGGTTATCCGTTTTCTCCAGCCCCAGTTTCAAACCGATCAGGTCGGAGAACCGAATCATGCACTCGTGGCTATAAAACCGATGGATGTGGGCATCATCCTCAACCGTGGACAATTGCATTTCTGACAAGACATACGTTCGCCTGCCACCCACCCGGCGGATGATCTGGCCAACGGTATCGGGCAACTCATTGCCCTCCTGGAAGCCCAGCATTGTAATCAGCGTTATATCCTGGCCGCGTTCAAGCTGGTGCCGGCGCAAGTCCCGGAAATCGGTGGCCAGATAGGAGAACCCCTGGGGCGTGGCCAGCATCGGCTCAACCGCGCGGCGCATGATGCCCTGGGAAGCACAGTTGATATCAACCGCGGTGTAATACTCAGGTTCAGCGCCACACTCCAGCAAATACCCCATCAGGGCGGATGTTTTCACCGGCTCCGGACCCAACTCGACGTAATGCAAGCTGCCCTGCCCCAGCAGGTCAACCAGATCATTGGCGACCGATTGCAGCAGTTCGCCCAGGGAACCCGACCCACAAGGCGCAGCGCATATGCCTTCGGCGCTTATCCCCTGGTTATTCAGGGCGGTCATCAGCGCTAATATTTCTTCGCTGACCTGCTGCGAAAGCGCCGTCCGATGCTCAGACAGGGTCGAGTATTTCTCAGCGTTTTCAATGGTCCAGATTCGCCCTCCGAGGTCATGATTATTCTGCAAAGACGCTACAACCAGCGTGTTGATATCCATATACGCTCCAACTCTTTTTATTCGATAGACAGGCACGCTCCTGTTTGACCAAAAGACTAAAGTGAGGTCATGATTTTGTATATTTGAATAATCTGCACCACTAATCCTCAAAAGAGGAATCATGAACAAGCAATTGAACATCGACCTCCTACGCACCTTTCATGCGGTTGCCCGCTTTCGACGGTTCAACGAAGCAGCCAACCATGTGCATCGCAGTGCGTCGACCGTCACCACGCAAATCCACAAGCTGGAAAACCTGGTGGGCCAAAGGTTATTCAGCCGCAACAACCAGGGCGTCGAACTGACGATGTATGGCAAGAAATTGCTGAGTGAAACCACGGAGTTTCTGAAAAGTCATGACCGCTTGCTCGCCTCACTCAGCCCACAACGCATGCAGGGCAAAATTCGCCTGGGCTTGCCTGACTCATACGCCCCAGCATTTATGCGCGACTTCCTACCGCTGCTGATTGCAGACAATCCACTGCTTGAGTTGGAGGTGGAGGCCAGGTCCAGTGGTGAGCTGTTCACGATGTTCAGTCGCGAACAAATTGACCTGGCGCTGGTTGTCAGCTCGCAGCCGCTGGAACAGGGCGAGCGTCTCGGCACGATCCAGCCTGTCTGGGTCGTTGCCGAGAACTTCCAGAGACCCGAGCAGGCCCCACTGCCCATCGCCGTGCAACTGACCGGCTGCCCATACCGGGCATCGGCCTTGCGGGCCCTGAAAGAACATGGGGTTTATTACCGAGTCCTGCTGGAGAGTGCCAGCTCGACGGCGGTGGAGGCGGCCATCATGTGTGGATTGGCGGTCGGGATGATCGAGGAAGAGCGCATGGGCGCCGGGCTGACCAGGCTCATCCCCGGCATACAGTTACCTGGGCTGCCGCCGCATCAGCTTTATCTACTGTCTGATAGCGCTAATCACCTGGCACTTCACTTACATGAGCAGATCAAAAAAGGTTTCAGCATTTGACTCCTATGAGCAGATCGAAAAGCCATAAACCAAAAACCCGCTGACCGTTACCGGTTCAGCGGGTTTTATGGGGCAACTCAATCCTGTCTCAGGACCTTGCCAACCGCTTACAGCGCAATGTCAGCCGCCGGCTTGCTCGGCTCAGCCGCAGGCTTGGCAGCCTCGGTCGCTGCGGGTGCAGCCATTGGTGGAATGGCTGGCGGAGGCGTCAGTTGCAGAACCTTGGCGGTGTAGGCCCACTCTTGCGCAACCCGCTCAGGGTTGCCGTTCAGCTTGGTGCCATAGCTCGGCACGATCTGCTTGAGCTTTTCCTGCCAGGCCGGGGTAGCGACCTTGTCCTTGAACACTTTTTCCAGCACGGTCAACATGATCGGCGCTGCGGTGGACGCACCTGGCGATGCACCCAACAGGCCGGCGATGGTGTTATCGGCGGAGCTGACCACTTCGGTGCCGAGCTTCAGGACGCCGCCCAGCTCTTCGTCACGCTTGATGATCTGCACACGCTGGCCGGCCTGCCACAGGCGCCAGTCTTCTTTCTTGGCGTTCGGGAAGTACTCTTGCAGCGCCTTGAAGCGGTCGTCATCCGACTGCATCAGTTGGCCGGCCAGGTACTCGACCAGTGGGTATTCACGAATACCGACTTTGGTCATTGGCCAGATGTTGTGGGTGGTGGTGCTGGTCAGCAGGTCCAGGTACGAGCCTTCTTTGAGGAACTTGGTGGAGAAGGTCGCGAATGGGCCAAACAGGATCACGCGCTTGCCATCCAGCACGCGGGTGTCCAGGTGCGGCACCGACATCGGTGGCGCGCCAACCGAAGCTTTACCGTAAGCCTTGGCCAGGTGTTGCTCGGCAATCGTTGGGTTCTCGGTCACCAGGAACGAACCACCCACCGGGAAGCCTGCGTATTCCTTGGCTTCAGGAATACCCGATTTTTGCAGCAGATGCAGGGCACCGCCGCCCGCGCCGATGAACACGAACTTGGCGTCGGTCTCGGTCTTGGTGCCGTCTTTCAGGTTTTTGTAGCTCACACGCCACGAACCGTCGGCGTTCTTGGTGATGTCCTGCACTTCGCTCGACAGTTTCAGGTCGAACTTGGGTGTGGTCTGCAGGTGAGCGACGAACTGGCGGGTAATCTCACCGAAGTTCACGTCAGTGCCGAGCGGCGACCAGGTGGCGGCGATTTTCTGGTTCGGGTCACGCCCTTCCATCATCAGCGGCACCCACTTCTTGATCTGTACCGGATCTTCGGAGTATTCCATGCCAGCAAACAACGGGCTCGCCTGTAGTGCGTCGTAACGCTTCTTCAGGAACTTGATGTTGTCATCGCCCCACACAAAGCTCATGTGCGGAGTGGAGTTGATGAACGAGCGCGGGTTCTTCAGAACGCCTTGCTGAACCTGCCACGACCAGAACTGGCGGGAAATCTGGAACGCTTCGTTGATCTCGACCGCTTTCGGGATCTCAACGGTGCCGTCCTTGTTTTCCGGGGTGTAGTTCAGCTCAGCCAGGGCCGAGTGACCGGTACCGGCATTATTCCAACCATTGGAGCTTTCTTCGGCGACGCCGTCCAGGCGCTCGACCATCTCCATCGACCAATCCGGCTGCAGCTCGTTGAGCCATACACCCAGGGTCGCACTCATGATGCCGCCGCCGATCAATAGCACATCGACTTTCTTTGCCTCTTCCGCCTGGACGGAAGTGATCCCTATGGACAAAGCCAGCCCCAACAGAGCAGTGTTCACTTTTTTAAACATCGTAGCACCTATGATAAAACGCCTTCCGCCCTACCATCCTCGACCTTCCGGCAACCGTGGTACGCCAAACATCAGGCAATGTCCGGCTGGTTCCCGTACTCGCAAGCACTGCAGGGTGGGCACACAAGGCCGACGTATCGACCTCACTTTTATGTCCCTTCTGCGCTGACTTTTTATCATTATTGGCTTCAGCTACCTCGGCGACAGCTCTCTGCCGGTACGCATTCGGGAGTGCGTACCAGAGAAAGGATAGACCAAGATGGCGCGCAGAATATCATGCTCCGGCGGGATCGGGCGTCTGTTCTGGACTTGACGGTCGTGTTGGCAACAGGCTCAGCGCCACCTCGACAGACTGGCGCAGACGCTCGGGTGCAACCCCATCCCGCGCCTGGATGGAAATACCGTGCAAAAAGGTCGCATAAAAGTCCCCCAGCGCCTGCACATTCGCCGGTGCGCCGGTCGATCAGCGGCAGATCCAGGCCATGCTCGGCCTGCAGCACGAGGCACGCCCATGAACGCTCGCACCGCCACATCGCCCAATACCAGCGACGCTTTCACACACCACTATGTGCGAATCGACGGCAAGAAAATCCACTGCGTCATGGCCGGTGCCGGGGAGCCGGTGTTGCTGATCCCAGGCTGGCCGCAAACCTGGTACGCCTTCCGGCACATCATGCAAGCCCTGGCACTTCAGGGCTTGCAGGCCATTGCCGTCGACCCGCCAGGCCTGGGCAACTCAGACCGGCCGGCACTGGGCTTCGACACCGGCAATATTGCCGACGTGCTCCATCGGATGATGCTGGGGCTGGGCATCCCGCGCTATCACCTGGTTGGGCACGATGTCGGCATGTGGGTAGCCTATGCCCTGGCAAGTGACCAGCCACACGCCGTGCGCACACTCACCGTAACCGAGGCCGTCATCCCCGGCCTGGCCCCACCGCCACCGATTTTTGTCGCGCCGGAACAAAACATCTTCCTGTGGCACTTCCTCTTCAACCAGATCCAGGACCTGCCCGAAGCCCTCATCACCGGACGGGAGGACACGTACCTCAACTTCATGTTCGACCGCTGGTCATTCCACCGCGATGCCGTGGCCTGCGACGTCTACATTCGCGCCTACTCGACCCCCGGCGACTTGCGTGCTGGGTTCGACTACTACCGCGCAATTCCCGACACAATCCGACAAAACACCGAGCGCGCCACCCGCAGGCTGGCAATGCCAGTACTGGCTATCGGCGCCGAACATGCCACCAACGATGCACCACTGGTGACGCTCCAAGGGCACGCCACTGACCTGCGCGGGGCAATCATTGCCGATTGCGGGCATTTTGTGATGGAGGAGGCACCAGAGGCTTTTTTGCAGCACTTGCTTGGGTTTTTGCTCGCGCATCCTGAAAGCTGAAACTCCGTGCCAGACGAGTGACGGGGCAACGTAGGAAAATTCAGAAATCAGAAAAGCCGATAGGAATCATCAAGTTTTTACTGTTTTCCGCCATGCCCAATTGTCGATAATCGCGCCTACCAAAAGGGAGGCGCGTATCCAGATGACAGAGGCAAAAAGCTACACAGCCACGGCAAAGTGGCTGCACTGGGGCATGGCACTCATCTGGATTGCCGCCTGGCTGGTGGGGCTCGTGGCCGTTCATTGGCGCGACGAATTCAACCCGCAGCATCAACTCACCTTTTTACACAAGGCGATGGCGAGCACGCTGATATTCCTCATCGTCCTGCGCATCGCCTGGCGCCTGACCCATGCGGCACCGGCGATGCCAGACACCATGACACCGCTGGTCAAGCGTGCAGCCTTCATTGGCCACCTGTTGCTATACATCGTGGCGCTGGTCGGGCTGCCGATATCCGGCTGGTACTGGAGCTCGGTGGCTGACAAGCCCATCCTGGTGGCCGGCTTATTCCTACTGCCGCCGCTGGTGGAACCAGATAAAAGCCTCTATGACCTGGCAAAGGCGATTCATACCTACAGCGCGTGGCTATGCGGAGCTCTTGTGGGCGGGCATATGGTGGTAGCGCTGAAACATCACTTTATTGATAAGGATAAGGTCCTGGCGGGGATGCTGCCGGGGCGAGTCGACTGATGTGGGAAGGCTCTCGGTACCTGGCCTCAACGAGGCCACTCCGTTCCTGATAAACTGACTGCCCTTCGCCTTCCCCATCCAGATACTTCAATGTCCCTACAAATTGCATCAATGCCACTCTCCCGTCGGTTTTCGGTTGCGCCGATGATGGATTGGACCGACCATCATTGCAGATACTTCCTACGCCTGCTCTCCAAGCACGCCCTGCTCTACACCGAAATGGTCACCACCGGCGCCATCCTCCACGGTGACCATGACCGCTTCCTGCGCCACAACGAAGCCGAGCACCCACTGGCGCTGCAACTGGGCGGCAGTGTTCCCGCCGATTTGGCCGCTTGTGCCCGCATGGCTCAGGATGCAGGCTACGACGAAGTAAACCTGAATGTCGGCTGCCCCAGCGACCGGGTGCAGAACAATATGATTGGCGCGTGCCTGATGGGCCACCCTGCTCTGGTGGCGGACTGTGTGAAGGCGATGCGTGATGCGGTGTCGATTCCGGTGACGGTGAAGCACCGTATCGGGATCAATGGCCGGGACAGTTATGCCCAGCTGTGTGATTTTGTCGGGCAGGTGAAGGACGCGGGTTGCACCAGTTTTACCGTGCATGCGCGGATTGCGATTCTGGAAGGGTTGTCGCCCAAGGAGAATCGGGACATTCCACCGTTGCGTTATGACGTGGCGGCGCAGTTGAAGCGGGATTTTGCCGAGCTGGAGATTATTCTCAATGGCGGGATCAAGACGCTGGAGCAATGCGACGAGCATTTGCAGGTGTTTGATGGGGTGATGCTGGGGCGTGAAGCTTATCACAATCCGTATTTGCTGGCAGCCGTGGATCAGCGGCTGTTTGGCAGTACGGCGCCGGTGATCAGTCGGGCCGAAGCGTTGGCGCAACTGCGGCCGTATATCGCCGAGCATCTGGCCACGGGCGGGGCGATGCATCACATTACCCGGCATGTGCTGGGGTTGGGCACCGGGTTTCCAGGGGCGCGCAGGTTTCGGCAGTTGTTGTCGGTGGATATTCACAAGGCCAGCGATCCGTTGGCTTTGCTGGATCAGGCAGGGGCGTTGCTGGAGGGCCATTGACGGAGCAGGCCAGCCGATTTATTGGGCGACGGGTCCATCGCTATCGCGGGCAAGCCCACCTTTTGATCGCGGCGCAGGTGGAACCTGATGGCGATTTTGCCCTCCTATCTAGCAGCACGGCCGGTCATTCAAACGGCCGTTTTCAGGTTGTTGCCCTCGCAAACGATCGAACGCATTTGCGCCCTTGAGCGGCTAGCAACCCTCGGGTAATGTCATCAGACCCATAGGACAGAGCACGCCCATGACTTCCAAGCTGGAACAACTCAAGCAATTCACCACTGTAGTTGCCGACACCGGCGATTTTGAAGCTATCGCTCGCGTCAAGCCGCAGGATGCCACCACTAACCCTTCCCTTTTGCTCAAGGCTGCATCCATTCCTGGCTATGCCAAGCTGCTGGACGCCTGTGTGCAGGATTGCAACGGTGATGTGGGCCTGGCCAGTGACCGTTTTGCGGTGGCTGTGGGCCAGGAGATCTTGAAAGTGGTGCCTGGGCGTATTTCCACCGAGGTGGATGCACGTCTGTCGTTCGACACTGACGCAGTACTCAAGCGTGCGCATCGCCTGATCGACCTGTACGAAAAAGCAGGTATTGGCCGCGACCGCGTGCTGATCAAGATCGCGTCCACCTGGGAAGGCATTCGTGCCGCCGAGCAGCTGGAAAAGGAAGGCATCCAGACCAATCTGACCCTGCTGTTCTCCTTCGCCCAGGCCGTGGCCTGTGCGGAAGCCGGGGTGTTCCTCATTTCGCCGTTTGTCGGTCGTATCTACGACTGGTACAAAAAGGCCAATGGCAACGATTACACCGGTGCCGATGATCCTGGCGTGCAGTCGGTGACGCGCATCTACAACTACTACAAGGCCAATGGCTACAAGACCGTGGTGATGGGCGCAAGCTTCCGTAACCTGAGCCAGATCGAGGAACTGGCCGGTTGCGACCGCCTGACCATCAGCCCGGACTTGTTGGAGAAGCTGGCGGCCGACAATGGCAAGCTGGAGCGCAAGCTGGCGCCAGGCCAGGCCGGTGAGGCCCGTGTACACATGACAGAAGCGCAGTTCCGCTGGGAGTCCAACGAGGACGCGATGGCCACTGAGAAGCTGGCGGAAGGCATTCGTCAGTTTGCCCGGGACCAGGAGAAGCTGGAGGCGTTGTTGAGCGCCAAGCTGTAAAAAGCGGGCGCGGTAAAAAGGGCGGTATCCGTTAGGATGCCGCCCTTTTTTGTACCCGTTCAATATGCGGTGGTTGAGCTGGCGCTATCGCAGGCAAGCCAGCTCCCACATTTTGACCCTGCTCCAACAGTGAAGTCAGTGCCGCTCGAGGGCGTTGACCAGATCGTGGAAGGCTTCGCGGTTGGATTCGTTCAACCCCATCAGGATCTTGTGCGCCTCCAGCACCTTGAGCCGCACCACTTCCTCGGATTGGTCCTGGGAAGGCAAATCGGTCAGGCATTCCGGGCAGGGGATCGGGCGGTCAACAATGTTGAACACTTGATCGAACCCCATCGACTGCAGGAGCCGGGTGATGTCTTCGTGGGTGGTGACGACGGTCGGCAGCAGTCCGACCTTCTGCCGAGACAGAATGGACAACTTGGCCAACAGCCCAAGGGTGGTGCTATCGATGCTGCGGGTTTCGGTCAGATCGATCACGATCGCCGAGAAGTTCAGGGCTGTGAAAATCCGCTCAATCGTTGCATCCAGCGCCGAACACAAGGTCAGGCGCACTTCACCGACAAACTTCAGGACAAAGGTCCCTTCTTGCTCGGCGAATTGGATTCTTCCGGTACTCATCAAAGATTCCTGCTCAACACCAATAGGGCGATATCATCCGGCATCTCCCCTAGCGTGGCCAATCCAAAAACCTGCCGCAAGCCATCCAGGCTGCCGCCCGCCGACCTGACCCGTTGGGGCAAGGCGGCTTCTTTCTCTTTGAGTGTAGGCTCTGGAAGAAGGTCCAGGATGCCATCGGACATCAGCGTCAGGCTGAAGGCCGGCGGCAGCTCCAGGATGTGGTCTTCATAGGTGGCTTCATTGAACAAGCCAACCGGCAAACCACGCCCTTCCAGATAACGCACACTGTCTGGAGTGTATAAAACCGGCAATGGCAGGTGACCGCCAATGCTGTAGGTCAAAAGACCGGTTTCTTCATCAATCACGCCGCCCACCATCGTTACGTGCTTGCCCAGCTTGCAGCTGATCAGGCCCCGGTTGATGTGGCCCAGCACTTGCGAGGGAGTGAACTCCGGCAAGGTGCCATTGCGCTTGGATTCAAACAACAGCCGTGTGGTCATGAACTTCAACAACACGGTCACGAAGGCAGAGGATGCGCCGTGTCCCGAGACATCGGCCAGGTAGAACGCAACGCGGCGCTCATCCACGCGGAAATAATCGACAAAATCACCCGACAGGTACAGCGACGGGATGATCTGGTGGGCGAACTGGAACTCGTCGATGCTCCAGGGGCTGACCGGCAGCATGTTCATCTGCACCTGGCGACCGGCGTTCTGGTCTTCCTGGAGCAGGTTGAGGCTGGCTTCGAGCTCCCGGTTGGCGGTTTCGAGCTTCTCGCGGTAGCGCTGGTTTTCCAGGAGCAGGCGGGCACGATCCAGCGCTCGGCGCACCGAGTGCTCCAGGACGGCCAGGTCTTCCAGGGGCTTGATCAGGTAGTCGGCGGCGCCCAGGCGCAAGGCTTCCACGGCGTCGTTCATCACCCCGGCACCAGACACGACAATGACCGGCGTCTGCGGGGCAAGCTCGGTCACCTGGCGGATCAGCTCAAGGCCGCCCATCTGGGGCATGCGCAGGTCGCAGATCACCAGGTCGGGCTGGTCGCGCTCGAACACCTGGAGACCCTGAAGACCATTGCCGGCCTGCAGGACGCTGAAGCCACTGTCTTCCAAATAGGCCGCGAGGCTCGCGCGCACTACTTCGTCGTCATCGATTATCAGCAGCGTGGCACTGGTTTTTTGCATGTGGGCAAACGGCGCCAGAATTAGGTTGGCGTAGGCAGTCAGGCAATGGCCCGGCTCGCACTACTGGATTCGCTTTCTAGCCTCTCTGTCCTACAAAACATAAGCGCTTGGCTCACGCACAAAGGTAAAGCAGAGGTGCCCTTCTAAGGCGCAGACGGTACTCCCATCCGCCAGGGGTTTCAAGCTCATGCCGATGGTCGCCGAGCGTCTTTACATCGCAAATCACCGGGAGTTATAAGAACAGGCAAAACCACAACGCAATGGAAGGATGAAACCTATGAGCGCAAACGAACGTGACTATGCGGAAAAGCGCGATTTCATCCGCATGCGGGTGGATGCCGACGTGTCATTGATCCATGCCGGGCAAGAGATTGCCGGGGTCTGCGTGGACCTCTCCAGCTCTGGAATGCAGGTTCAGGCGAAGCAGTCGTTCAATGTGGGCGACCAACTGAAGGTGCGTATCGACTCAGAGCACGCCGCGCTCAAAGGTCTGGAGGCGGATACTGAGGTGGTATGGGCCCGCAAGGAAGGCGACGACCAACACCTGGGCCTGAAAATCCTCAAGATGTACTGAAATCAATGCACACAAAAAAGGCGGCCCCGAAGGCCGCCTTTTTCATTCAAGGCTTAACCTTAAAAGTCATCCACGACATTGCCGTCCTTGACCTTGAACTCACGGTTCTGCAGGTAGGCATTGCGGATAAAGGTGTACTTGTCGCCGTTGATCAGCTTTTCAGCCGACAGCAGGCTGGCGCGGGTATCGACAATATCGAGACCAAAAGCGCTGTTGCGCGTAGGAATGTCGTTCATGTAGCGGTACGGTTCGGTGTAGCTGTCGACATACTTGGACGGCGCATCACGCAGGGTGCTTGGGCCCAGCAGTGGCAGCATCACGTAAGGACCGCTGCCCACGCCCCAGTAGCCGAGGGTCTGGCCGAAGTCTTCATCACTGCGTTGCAGCCCCATTTTGGTGCCGACGTCGATAAAGCCGAGCACGCCAAACGTGGTATTGACCAGCAAGCGCGCAGTATCGACACCGGCCTGGTGGGGCTTGAGTTGCAGCACGTTGTTGGCCAGGTTGCCCACATCGCCGATGTTGCGGAAGAAGTTGTGGATACCGTCTTCGACAAATTGCGGGGTGATGAACTGGTAGCCCTGGGCCAATGGCTTGAGTGCGTAGGTATCAACGGTGTCGTTGAAGGTGAAGATCGGGCGGTTGATGCTTTCCCATGGGTCTTCTTCCGCCGCCTGGGCAACGAAAGGCACCAGCAAGACACTGGCACACATGGATAGTTGAGCAAGACACTGGCTCCAGCGCATAGCTTGAACTCCTTGAATGGTCTGTCATGGGCGCTATGCCCTGAATAAGGCCGTATTATATGACGGAAGTGTAGGATTAGGCAGCTTGATGGAATTGTCATTCAAAAAATGCACAAAATTCCTACAATCACAACCCGATGTCATCTGCTTGTCATGGCCGTCCGATAGCGTCACAGCTATTTTCAGGGACGTCCCATGCCCCATCCTCAGATCGTTGCAGATAACGCCCCGCCCTTGACCGCCGTACTCTTTGGCCTCAGTGGTTGCCTGGTGGACTTTGGTTCCATGGCCCACGCCAGCACCGCCCCCACAGGCGAAACCCTGGCCACCCCCGGCGCCCTGCAAATCCTGCAATGGCTCAACGACCAAGGCATCCCCAGCGCCTGGCTGGATGAGTTGCCCACCCGCGTCACCACACCGCTGGCCGCCGCCCTGCCGGAGTGGGTTCAAGGCACCCGCCCGGCCACCCTGCCCTGGCCCGCCCCCCATGCCTGCTGGCAAGCCTTGATGGACCTGAATATCCAGCGCCTGGATGGCTGTGTGCTGGTCAGTGGTGAACCCCGATTGCTGCAATCCGGGCTCAACGCCGGGCTCTGGACGATTGGCCTGGCGTCCTGTGGCTCACTGTGCGGGCTCTCCCCTGCCCAATGGCAAGCGCTGAGCGAACAAGCCCGCGAACACAAGCGCGCCAAAGCCACCGTCGCGCTATATGGGCTTGGCGTACACTCGGTGATCGATCACCTGGGCGAACTGGGCACCTGCCTGGCGGACATCCGCCTGCGCCGGCTCAAAGGCGAAAAGCCCTGATCAAGATCATGCACAGTCGCTGCCAGTGGATTAATCTACAGGTCATCCCGTAGACCTTTCTCGGCGTGCCGTGGTCTATGCCAGTGCCTATCGATAAAAGGAAGAACGTCATGCCTGCCCGCGAAAAACTGCAAGAACAGGTTTCCATCCTGCGCGAGCAATTGAACCAGGACCCGCCTCTGTCGCTGGAAAAACGCGAAGCGCTGGAAGCGTTGATTGCCAAGTTTGAAGTGCAACTGGAACTGGAACCTGCCACTCAGAACCCCAGCCTTGCCGACGGTGTAAACATGGCTGTAGAACGCTTCGAGCTGGAGCATCCGGGCATAGCCGGGACATTGCGCAATATTGTGGTGACCCTGGGCAATATCGGGATCTAATCCGCATCCAGGCCAAACCCAGAACCAAAAAATGTGGGAGCGGGCTTGCTCGCGATAACGGAGTGCCAGTCACCGAAGATATTGACTGAAACACCGCTATCGCGAGCAAGCCCGCTCCCACATTTGTATCGTATGAAGGCTACTGACGGGCCAAGCGCAGGTTCTGGAACTGCACAGCCTCGGTGCTGCGATACGGGTTGATATCCAACCCGCCCCGTCGCACATACCGCGCATAAACCGTCAACTTCTCAGGCTTGAGCAACCGCTGCAGGTCGAGAAAGATCCGCTCCACGCACTGTTCATGAAAGTCCGAGTGCTGACGAAAGCTCACCAGGTAGGCCAACAGGCTCGCATGATCCAGGGCCGCGCCGCGGTACTCTACCGCCACGCTGCCCCAATCCGGCTGGCTGGTCACCGGGCAGTTGGATTTGAGCAGATGGCTGTGCACGCTCTCTTCCACCACGCGGGAATCATCGCAGCGCAGCAGTTCCGGGCGCGGGTGCTCGTAGTTGCTGACACTGATCTGCAGGTCATCAATGCACACGCCCGGCAGGCTGACCACACCCTCACCTTCCACCTCGGCCAGGCTGCGGATACGCACGCCCACTGGCTTGCCGGCCGCTGCGCTCAAGTCGGTACGCAAGGTGGCCTCAAGGCTTGGCCCATCGGCAAACGGCGTCTGGTTCAACGAATTGAGGTAGAGCTTGAAGGATTTCGACTCGATGATGTTCGGCGAATCGGCCGGGATGCTGAACTCACCGATGGCCACCACCGGCTTGCCGGACGGCAGCAGCCAGGACAGTTCAAAGCAGTTCCAGAAATCCACGCCCTTGTAAGGCAGCGTCTCGGCGCTCAGGCCCAGTTCGGCCCATTTGGCGGCGCGAGGGATGGGAAACAGCAATGAAGGGGTGTAGGTGGATATGTATTCACTGGACTTGCCCAGCGGCGAATGTTCGGCTGCGGGATGCATGGCGGAAACCTGGCTAAATAAACCCCGCCAGTCTACCAGCCTTTGCTCCCGCCTTTGAGCCTGAGGTTTACGGGTTGACGTTCAGCTTGCCAACCATCCCCGCCTGGTAATGCCCGGGGAGGTTGCAAGCGAACTCCAGGGCTCCAGCCTTGCTGAAGGTCCAGGTCAATTCGGCGGTCTTGCCCGGCTCCACCAGCATGCTGTTGGGATCGTCATGTTTCATGCCGCCCATGTCACCATGGCCCATCGCCGCGTGATCCATCTGGCCCATGCCGGTGGTGGTCAACATGCCGCTGGCCTGCATCTTGAGCATTTCCTTCTGGTGATCGGCATGCATGGCCGCGTCACCCAGGTTGAATTCATGCAGCAACTGGCCTTTGTTGACCAGTACAAAGCGCACCGTCTCACCGGCTTTTACATCCAGCGATGTAGGGGCAAAGGAAATATCCTGCAGCAGCACTTCTACAGTACGCGTGGCCTTGCTCGCCGGCGCAGCCTCACCAAAGGCAAAAGTGTGCGCGCCGTCGGCCAGCGCCGGGGCGCTCAGCGCCATCAGGCAACCCACCCACCACCAGGTTTTACGCAATAACATGTTCATTCTCCAAAGGTACGGGATCCGCTTGTGGGACACTCTAATAATGTGCCGCTGCCAGCCAGCTGACTGCTAGATTACAACTTTGTCAGATTGTCCCGGCCCTCCAAGGCACACGGTATAAAGCCAACCGTCACCCGCTGCCATGAGCTTGCCTATGAAACTGCTGATCGTCGAAGACCAACCCAAAACCGGCCAATACCTGCGCCAGGGCCTGGCCGAAGCCGGCTTCAACACCGAACTGGTGGCCGACGGCACCACCGGCCAGCACCTGGCGCTGACGGGCGACTATGACCTGCTGATCCTGGATGTGATGCTCCCGGGCCGCACCGGCTGGCAGATCCTGCAGGCAGTGCGCAGTGCCGGCCTGGAAATCCCGGTGCTGTTCCTGACCGCGCGGGATGCGGTCGAGGATCGGGTCCACGGCCTGGAGCTGGGGGCCGACGACTACCTGGTCAAGCCCTTCGCGTTCTCCGAGCTGCTGGCCCGGGTGCGCAGCCTGCTGCGCCGGGGCAGCAGCACTCCCCAGGACACCAGCCTACACCTGGCCGACCTGCGCCTGGACCTGATCCGTCGCCGTGTCGAGCGCGGCAATCAACGTATCGACCTCACCGCCAAGGAGTTCGCCCTGCTGGAAATGCTCCTGCGCCGCCAGGGCGAAGTGCTGCCCAAGTCACTGATTGCCTCCCAGGTCTGGGACATGAACTTCGACAGCGACACCAATATCATCGAAGTGGCCATTCGCCGCCTGCGCTTGAAGATCGATGATAGCTTTCCCAACAAGCTGATCCACACCGTGCGCGGCATGGGCTATGTGCTGGAGGAGCGGTTCAGTTGATCAAGCGCCTCTCCCTGGCCAGCCGCCTGGCCCTGTTGTTTGCCGGCTGCACCGCCGTAGTCTCGCTGCTGGCGGGTGTGTTGTTCAGCCAGGCCAGCGAGAAGCACTTCATCGAGCTGGACCAGCAATTGCTCGACAGCAAGCTGATGGCCCTGCGCAGTGCCCTGCAAGGCGCCGACACCCCCGCGTTGTTTGCCCAACGCCAAGCCGCGCTGGTGGGCGAACTGAGCCATCAACCCGACCTGTCGGTGCGCATCAACGCCGCCGATGGCCAGCGCTGGTTTGACAGCTCCCCGCGCATCCCCGCCAACCTGCCCACCGCGCCCGGCCTACATAGCCTGCAAAGCGACGGCACCCGCTATCGGACGTACAACGCACCATTGAACCCCACCCAGAGCGGCTCGGCGCAGTTGATCCTGATACTGGACATCACCCATCACCAACACTTCCTGCAAAGCATGCAACACCTGATCTGGCTGACGGTCGGCCTGTCCGCCCTGGCCACTGCGCTCCTGGGCGCCTGGGCCGCGCGCAGTGCCCTGCGCCCTCTCAGGCGGATGACCGAAGTGGCTGCCGGCATCCGTGCCCACTCCCTGACCCAGCGCCTGCCCCAGGAACAGATGCCCGCCGAACTGGAGGAACTGACCCTGGCCTTCAACGCCATGTTCAGCCGCCTGGACGATGCATTCCAACGGCTTTCGGCGTTCTCCGCCGATATCGCCCACGAACTGCGCACACCGTTATCCAACCTCCTGACCCAGACCCAGGTGATCCTCACTCAGCCCCGGCCGCTGGAGGATTACCGCGAAGCGCTGCACAGCAACCTGGAAGAGCTGCAATGGATGGCCCAACTGGTCAATGACATGCTGTACCTGGCCAAGGCCGACCACGGGCTGCTCAACCCCAGGCGCGAACCCCTGGCCCTGGCCGACGAGGTGGATGCCTTGCTGGAGTTCTTCGCGCCGTTGGCCGAGGACGCCCAGGTCAACCTGCTGCGCGACGGCCGCGCCAGGACCGCCGGCGACCGCAGCATGCTGCGCCGGGCGTTTTCCAACCTGCTGGACAATGCCGTGCGCTTTACGCCGCCTGGCGGTGAAGTGCGGGTGAGGATCAGCGAAAACGCCCAGGGCGTGAAACTGAGCGTGGAAAATACCGGGACCGGGATTCCCCAGGGGTTGCTGCCCAAGCTGTTTGACCGGTTCTACCGCGCGGACCCGGCACGCCATGAAGGCAGCAGTGAGCATGCAGGGCTGGGGCTGGCGATTACCCAGTCAATTGTGCAGGCGCACGGGGGGAGGATTTTCTGTGAGTCACAGCCGGGGTGGACGCGGTTTGTGATTGAGTTGCCAAAAGGGGTTTGAGGCAATCTGGGCGGGCCTCATCGCGGGCAAGCCCGCTCCCACATTTGACTGGATTCACACATCCAAATGTGGGAGCTGGCTTGCCTGCGATAGCGATCTGAAGACCTACGAATATCTCAGGGCATGCGCCGGCTCGATCTTCGCCGCCCGATACGCCGGGTAGATCGTCGCCAAAAAGCTCAACACAAACCCTGCACTGCAAATCAGCAACACATCGCCACCTTGCAGCTCCGACGGCAGGTTGCTGACAAAATACACATCCGAACTGAAGATATGCTGCCCGGTTACCCGCTCCATCCAGCCCACCAGCGCGCTGACGTTCAGCGCGGCAATCACCCCCAGCACGCCGCCAATCAGGGTGCCGACGATACCGATCACCGTGCCCTGGACCATGAAGATCGCCATGATCTGCCGTGGCGTGGCGCCGATGGTGCGCAGGATCGCGATGTCCGCGCCCTTGTCGTTCACCACCATGATCAGCGTGGCGATGATATTAAAGGCCGCGACGGCGACAATCATCAGCAGCAACAGGCCGATCATGGTCTTTTCCATCTTCATCGCGCTGAACAGGCTGCCCTGGGTGTGAGTCCAGTCATCGGCCTTATAGGCCGCGCCCAGGCTGGCGGCAATGTCCGCCGAAACCTTGGGCGCCGCATACAGGTCCTTGACCGCCAGGCGCACGCTTTGCACCTGGTTGGGCTGCCAACGCAGCATTTGCGCGGCATCGGCAACATGGATCAAGGCCATCGAGCCATCCAGCTCGGCACCGACCTTGAACACCCCCACCACGTTCAAACGCTGCATACGCGGGGTAATGCCGCCGGGAGCCGTGCTGATTTCCGGGACGATCAAGGTCAGCTTGTCCCCCACATTCAGGCGGAAACGGCGCGCGGTGATTTCCCCGATCACCACGCCGAACTCACCCGGCTGCAGGTCTGCCAGGTTCCCCTGGACGATATGCTGGGTGACGATGGACACCTTGCCTTCCTGGGCCGGGTCGATCCCGCTGATCTGGATCGGCTGCATCGAGCCCTTATAGGACAGCATGCCCTCCATCTCGGTGAACGGCACGGCGGCGGTCACTTCGGGATTTTTCAGGGCGGCGGCGGCCACGGGCTGCCAGTCGCTGATCGGGTTGACGCCGACGATGGTGGCGTGCGGCACCATGCCCAGAATGCGTGAACTCATTTCCCGCTGGAAACCGTTCATCACCGACAACACCACGATCATCGCCAGCACGCCCAGGGCGAGGCCGATCATCGAGGTCATCGAGATAAACGAGACAAAACGGTTACGGCGCTTGGCGCGGGTATAGCGCGAGCCGATAAAAATCGATAACGGTCTGAACATTCGCTTGCACCGCCTGAAAAAATAGAAAACCCAGGCACAGGCGCCCGGGCTTGAAACAGGTCAGATGGCGACCAGATGACCTTCCTGCAGGTGCAACACGCGGTCCATCTGCCGGGCCATGCTCATGTCATGGGTCACCACCAGGAACGCGGTGCGCATCTGGGTGCTCAGCTCCAGCATCAAGTCCTTGATGCCCTGGGCGGTGTGGGAGTCGAGGTTGCCGGTCGGCTCGTCGAGCATCACCAGGCCCGGGTTGTTGACCAGGGCACGGGCAATCGCCACACGCTGGCGCTCGCCGCCGGACAATTCTGCCGGCTTGTGCTCCAGGCGATGGCCAAGGCCGACACGCTCCAGCAGGGCAGTGGCACGCTGGCGCGCCTCTGGGATCGCGGTCTTGCCGATCAGCAACGGCATACATACGTTTTCCAGGGCGGTGAACTCTGGCAGCAAGTGGTGGAACTGGTACACAAAGCCCAGGGAGCGATTGCGCAACTGGCCACGGGCCTTCTCGTTCAATGCCGAGAGTTCTTCACCGGCCAGCCACACGCTGCCGTGGGACGGCGTATCAAGGCCGCCCAACAGGTTGAGCAAGGTACTTTTGCCGGAGCCGGAACTGCCGACGATCGCCACGCGCTCGCCCGGGTGCAGCTCCAGTTGCAGGTTGGACAGCACCACCACCGATTCCGGGCCTTCCTCGTAGGATTTGCCCAGGTTGCGGCAGCTCAGGATTGCTTTTTCACTCATGCCCGATTCACTCATAACGTAAAGCCTGCGCCGGCTGGGTACGTGCCGCGCGCCAGGCTGGATACAGGGTGGCAAGGAAACTCAGGACCAACGCGGCGCCGCCGACCATCAGCACATCCTGGCTCTGCACCTGGGATGGCAAATAGTCGATGAAGTAGACGTCGGCGTTGAGAAACTTGTGGCCGATCAGGGTTTCGACGCCGGCGATGGCGGCACTGACGTTCAGCGCGGCAAAAATCCCCACCGCCGTACCGATCAAGGTGCCGACCACGCCAATCACCGTGCCCTGGACCATGAAGATCGCCATGATCTGCCCCGGCGTGGCGCCCAGGGTGCGCAGAATGGCGATATCGCCCTTCTTGTCGTTCACCACCATCACCAGGGTGGAGATGATGTTGAACGCGGCCACGGCGACAATCAGCAGCAGCAGCAGGCCGATCATGGCCTTTTCCATGCGGATCGCCTGGTACAGGTTGCCGTGGGTCCGGGTCCAGTCGCGGGCGTAATACTCGCTTTCCCCCAACTGCTGGGCGATTTCCCAGGCGCCGCGCGGTGCGTCGAACAAGTCGTTGAACTTCAGGCGCAGGCCCTGTACCTGGTCCGGCTTCCAGCGATGCAGGCGGGCCAGGTCGGTGAGGTTGGTCAGGCCGAGGAAGCCGTCGATCTCGCCGGCGCCAACATGAAAGATGCCGACTACGGTAAAGCGCTTCATGCGCGGGAACATGCCGGCCGGGGTCACCGTGACCTCCGGGGCGACGAAGGTCAGCTTGTCGCCAATACCCACGCCCAGCTTGGCCGCCGCGCGGTCGCCAATCACGATGCCGAAGCTGCCAGGCGACAGGGCATCGAGCTGGCCCTGCTGCATGAACTGATCAATGATCGAGACTTTGCGCTCCTGCGCCGGGTCGATGGCGTTGAGCAGGACTTTCTGCACCTTGCCATCATTGGTCAGCAGGCCCTGCATCTGGGTAAACGGCGCGACGGCCAGCACCTTGGGGTTCTGCTTGACCTTGTCGGCCAGGCTTTGCCAGTCACCCAGGGGCTCGCCGGACTCGATGGTCGCATGGGGCACCATGCCCAGCACGCGGGTGCGCATCTCATGATCGAAGCCATTCATCACCGATAGCACCACGATCATCACGACAACGCCCAGGGCGAGTCCGATCATGGAGGTCAGGGAAATGAACGACACAAAATGATTGCGACGCTTTGCACGGGTATAACGCGTGCCGATAAATACGAAGAGAGGTCTGAACATGTCGGGGCTTGTTCGGAGGAAAAGAAGACGTCCCGGTGGCGGGGTCTGGTAAGCAGCTTTACACTCAGACCATTACCGTTACCTGGGGTTCGCCATGACGACATTAGATGAAGAAGATCGCCGCGAATACTACCGTATCGACGACATGATCGCACTCCAAATCAAAAGCCTGTCTGCCCCGCAAGCGGCGAGCAAGGAAGTGTTGCTGGATGATTCCCCACTGTTCAACCTGCTCAGTGAACTGCACCTGAGCGAATTCGAGTCCCAGCACCTGCTGCGCCAGCTCGGCGAGCGCGACCGCACCCTCGTCGCCTTCCTCAAGGTGCAGAACAAACGCATGGATCTGCTCAGCCAGGTCATGGCGCAAAGCCTGCTGGGCGAGATCGGTGCGCCGCAGCCAGTGATCATCTCCGAAGGCGGTATCGACTTCCAGCACCCCACGGCGCTCACGCCCGGCAGCCACCTGGCGGTCAAGCTGGTGCTGCTGCCCCAGGCGCTGGGCCTGTTGCTGCGGGCCAAGGTTACCCATTGCGATCCGAAGGGCGATGGGTTTGACGTGGGCACCGAATTTGAATCCATGACTGACGCCCAGCGCCAGCTGCTAGCGCGCTATATTTTGCAAAAACAGGCCCAGGAACGGCGCCTGGCCCGGGAACAAAGCGACGGCCAAGACACCTGATTTGATATTTATCCCGCCATACACCTGGCGCAAAGGAGCATCTGTGACCCTGATTTATGGCCATCGCGGCGCTAAAGGCGAAGCACCGGAAAACACCCTGACCAGCTTCCAGCAATGCCTCAAGCACGGCGTGCGCCGTTGCGAGCTGGACTTGCACCTGTCCATGGACGGCGAGTTGATGGTGATCCACGACCCGACTTTGAAGCGCACCGCCGACCGGCGCGGAAAGGTGGTGGAATACGTCGCCGCCGACCTGGTGAAAATGGACGCGCGCAAGGGCGGCCCGGGCTGGGTCAGCCCCTGCCCGATCCCGCGCCTGGAAGAACTGTTTGAACACTGCGACTTTGACCACTGGCAACTGGAAGTCAAGAGCGCCTCGCGCACCCGCGCCGCGACCACCGTGCTGGCGATCCGCGAAATGGCCCAGCGCTTTGGCCTGCTGGACAAGGTCACCGTGACCTCAAGCTCGCGGGAAGTGTTGAAAGCCGCCCTGGAGCTGACGCCGGACCTGTCCCGTGGCCTGGTGGCCGAATACGCCTGGCTCGACCCACTGAAGGTCGCGCAGAACTATGGCTGTGGGTATTTGGCGTTGAACTGGACGTTGTGCACCCCTGAGCGACTGGAAAAAGCCCAGCGCCAGGGCTTGCACGTGTCCGTGTGGACCGTCAACGAACCTGCGCTGATGCGTAGGCTCGCCGACTTCGGCGTAGATAGCCTGATTACAGACTTTCCCGGTTTGGCCACTGCCACTCTCGGGAATTACTGAAATCGGTCTCCCCGGCCGGCTCAGGCCACCGGCCGGAGCCGCTCAAAAAAGCCGGTTGAGGCCATCGTAGGCCGCTACCCGATAGGCTTCGGCCATGGTCGGGTAGTTGAACGTGGTGTTCACAAAGTACTTGAGGGTATTTTGCTCGCCCGGCTGGTTCATGATCGCCTGGCCGATATGCACGATCTCCGAGGCCTGGTAGCCGAAGCAATGCACGCCGAGTACTTCCAGGGTCTCGCGGTGGAACAGGATCTTCAGCATGCCTTGCGGCTCGCCGGCGATCTGCGCACGCGCCATGCTCTTGAAGAACGCCTTGCCCACTTCATAAGGCACCTTGGCCTTGGTCAGCTCGTGCTCGTTCTTGCCGATGGAGCTGATCTCGGGAATGGTGTAGATCCCGGTCGGCACATCGTTGACGTAGCGCCAGCTGCCGTTGTCGACAATGCTGCCGGCGGCCGAACGGCCCTGGTCGTGGGCGGCACTGGCCAGGCTCGGCCAACCGATCACATCACCGGCGCCATAGATATTGGTGACGCAGGTGCGGTAGTTCTCATCCACCTCGATCTGGCCACGGCTGTTGACCTTGACCCCAATGTTTTCCATGCCCAGCTTGTCGGTGTTGCCGGTACGGCCGTTGCACCAGAGCAAGGCGTCGGCCTTGATCTTCTTGCCGGACTTGAGGTGCAGGATCACGCCGTTGTCCAGGCCTTCAACGCGGTCGTATTCCTCGTTGTGGCGCACGGTGATGTTGTGGTTGCTGAAGTGATAGCTCAACGCCTGGGAAATTTCCGAGTCGAGGAAGCTCAGCAACTGGTCGCGGTTATCCACCAGCTCCACCAGCACGCCCAGGCCACTGAAGATCGAGGCGTATTCACAGCCGATCACGCCGGCGCCGTAGATGATCAGTTTGCGTGGGGTGTGGCCCAGGCTGAGGATGGTGTCGCTATCGTAGATACGCGGGTGGTGGAAATCGATATCGGCCGGGCGATACGGGCGCGAGCCAGTGGCGATGATGATGTGCTTGGCCACCAGTTTCTCGACCACGCCATTGGCGCAGACCACTTCGACGGTTTGCTCGTCGGCAAAGCTGCCGGTGCCGAAGAACAGGTCGACGCGGTTACGGGCGTAGTAGCCGGTACGCGAGGCGACCTGCTTGGAAATGACTTTCTCGGCGCTTTTCAGCACATCCGGGAACGAGAACCAGCGCGGCTCACCAATGGCCCGGAACATCGGGTTGGTGTTGAACTGCATGATCTGGCGCACCGAGTGACGCAAGGCCTTGGACGGGATGGTGCCCAGGTGGGTGCAGTTACCGCCGACCTGACGACGGCTATCGACCATCGCCACCTTGCGTCCTGCTTTGGCGGCATTCATCGCCGCACCTTCTCCAGCTGGGCCGGAACCCAGTACCACCACGTCGTAGTTGTAGACAGCCATGCGTACTCCTCAGAACAGGCCAGGACGCACGGTTGGGCGCCTGGCTAAATCATGCCGCGGCCAGCGGTCATGAAGGATCAAATAGGCTCAGGTGTGTGAGCCGGGGCACAGTCTATATAAGGCTCAACGCCGCGCACATTAACCCTTGGTCGCGTCGTAGGCCAGTTTTGCCTTTACTACACAGTATTGATCACGGCTTGAGCACCGTCAGTTGTTCAAACGCTTTGTTGCTGCGTGTGACGAAAGCATCCCCCTCACGCATCACAAAAAATGCCGCGATCTGGTGTTTTTCTGCATAGTCCCAGCCCTCGTCGGGCCCCAGCACCAAGAGCAACGTCGACAAGCCATCGGCCATCAGCGCCGAAGGCTCCAGCACCGTGACCGATGCCAGGTGATGGGTAATCGGTGCGCCGGTCCGGGCATCAAGGGTGTGAGAATAGCGGCGACCATCCTGCTGGAAATAATTGCGATAGTCACCTGAAGTAGACACGCCAAAGCCGTCCACCGCGATAATCCGCTCGGCTACCTGCTGGTCATCCCGCGGTTCTTCCAGGGCCACACGCCAGGGCGTACCGTCAGGTTTGCGCCCGGCAGCCTTGAGCTCGCCGGTCACTTCGACCAGGTAGCGGTGGATGCCCGACTGCCCAAGCCGCTCGGCAATCCGGTCCACCGTGTAGCCGGCGGCAATACTGTTGAAGTCCACTTGCACCGCCGCATCCTTGCACAACTGGTGACCGTCGATACGCAAGTGCTGATGGCCGACGTGCTGGCGCGCCAGGGCCAGCGTCATGGGATCCGGGACTTTTACCTGCCGCGCCTGGGGGCCGAAGCCCCACAGGTTGAGCAGTGGCTCGACGGTCAGGTCAAAAGCCCCGCCACTGGCCTGGGACAATTGTTCGCCGGTGCGCACCAACTGCAGGATCGGCTCGGGCATCGGCTGGCAGCTGTTGGCCGGCAAGTCATTGAAGCGCTCGATATCGGAATCGCTGCGATAGGTCGACATCTGCCGGTCGACCTCGGCAAGCAGGCTCTCGACCTGCGGCTGCACCTCACTGGCTGCCGGCGTGCCGGGGGTGCGGACATATTTGATTGAATAAGTGCTGCCCATGGTCGGGCCGCCAAACGCCTCCAGGGACTCCGCTTTACCGCAGCCCGCCAGGATCGCCAGCGCACTCCCCAGCACAGTGCCTAGCACCGCGTACCGCAAACCGTTCATAAGCCACACAACCTTATTGCTGCTGAAATCTGAATGAAGCCGCACTCAAGCATATTTCCGGGGCGGGCCATTATGCGGCATGTCGTCGCCTGGCGAGGGTTGGCGTGGAGCAACTAGCCAGCTTGCTAACGGTTTTTGTTGCTCGCCAAGACAGATACACATATGGTTACAAAACTCTTCGGCGCCCGCTCGCGCCCAGACCTTGCAGCAAGGATGAACGACGACCAGGGATTTCCAACAAGATAGCCAGTTGAGTAAATGACATGGCCAGCACCACGGGCAAAGGCAAGGCGATCTTTCGCGTTGTCAGCGGTAACTTCCTCGAAATGTTCGACTTCATGGTCTACGGCTTCTACGCCACGGCCATTGCCAAGACCTTCTTCCCTACCGACAGCGCCTTTGCGTCCCTGATGTTGTCCCTGGCCACCTTCGGTGCCGGGTTCCTGATGCGCCCGCTGGGGGCGATCTTCCTCGGCGCCTACATCGACCGCCATGGCCGTAAAAAAGGCCTGGTGATCACCCTGGCCATGATGGCCGCCGGCACCGTGTTGATCGCCTGCGTGCCCGGCTATGCCACCCTTGGGGTGGCCGCACCGCTGATCGTGCTGTTTGGCCGGTTGCTGCAAGGCTTCTCGGCGGGTGTCGAACTGGGCGGGGTCTCGGTATACCTGGCGGAAATCGCCACGCCGGGGCGCAAGGGCTTTTTCGTCAGCTGGCAGTCCGCCAGCCAACAAGCTGCGGTGGTGTTCGCCGGCCTGCTGGGGGTAGGCCTGAACCACTGGCTAAGCCCCGAGGAAATGGGCGAATGGGGCTGGCGCGTGCCGTTCCTGATCGGCTGCCTGATCGTGCCGGTGATCTTCGTGATTCGCCGCTCCCTGGAGGAAACCCCGGAATTCCAGGCGCGCAAGCATCGCCCTACCCTGCAGGAAATCATCCGCTCCATTGGCCAGAACTTTGGCATCGTCCTGGCGGGCATGGCGCTGGTGGTGATGACCACCGTATCGTTCTACCTGATCACCGCCTATACCCCGACCTTCGGCAAAGCCGAGTTGCACCTGTCGGACCTGGATGCGCTATTGGTCACCGTGTGCGTGGGCATTTCCAACTTTATCTGGCTGCCGGTGATGGGGGCGGTGTCCGACAAGATCGGCCGTAAACCCTTGCTGCTCGGTGCGACGATTCTGGCGATTCTCACGGCATACCCGGCGTTGTCGTGGCTGGTGGTCAATCCGAGTTTCAGCCACCTGCTGATCGTGCTGTTGTGGCTGTCCTTCCTGTATGGCTCATATAACGGCGCCATGGTGGTAGCCCTGACCGAGATCATGCCGGTGGAAGTCCGCACCACCGGTTTCTCCCTGGCCTACAGCCTGGCGACCGCAACCTTTGGCGGCTTTACCCCGGCCGCCTGCACCTACCTGATCCATGTGCTGGATAACAAGGCCGCGCCGGGGATCTGGCTCAGTGGGGCGGCGGTGCTGGGGTTGATTGCGACCTTGGTGCTGTTCAAGGGTAATCGGCATGAACTGCGCACTGCACAGGCTTCGGTAGTCGGTGGAGCCTGATAGATCGCTATCGCGGCGATGCGGCGGCCCGACAAGCCCACTCCCACATTTGAATGTATTCGCAAATCAAACTGTGGGAGCGGGCTTGCCCGCGATGAGGCCTTCAAACCCAACACAAAATCCCCAGACACAAAAAAGCCCCGAACCAGCCGGGGCTTTTTCATCTACCGCTAATGCTTAGCGCGGAAACGCAGGCGGGTTGACCCCAGCCATGTCTTCCATCACGCGCACCACCTGGCAGCTGTAACCGAACTCGTTGTCGTACCAGACGTACAGTACAACGCGGTTATCCTGGGTGATGGTCGCTTCAGCATCGACCACACCGGCGTGGCGCGAGCCAACGAAGTCGGTGGAGACCACTTCCTGGGAGTTGACGAAGTCGATTTGCTTATGCAGATCGGAGTGCAGCGCCATGTAGCGCAGGTACTCGTTCATCTCTTCACGGGTAGCGGCTTTCTCAAGGTTGAGGTTGAGAATGGCCATCGACACGTTCGGCGTGGGTACACGGATCGCGTTACCGGTCAGCTTGCCGGCCAGCTCAGGCAGGGCCTTGGCAGCAGCGGTGGCCGCACCGGTCTCGGTGATCACCATGTTCAGCGCGGCGCTACGGCCACGGCGATCGCCCTTGTGGAAGTTGTCGATCAGGTTCTGGTCGTTGGTGTACGAGTGAACGGTCTCGACGTGGCCGTTGATGATGCCGAACTTGTCATTCACCGCCTTGAGCACCGGCACGATGGCGTTGGTGGTGCAGGAAGCGGCAGACACGATCTTGTCGTCAGCGGTGATTTCGTTGTGGTTGATGCCGTGAACGATGTTCTTCAGCTTGCCTTTACCAGGCGCAGTCAACACCACGCGGTCGATCCCCGGGCAGGCCAGGTGCTGGCCCAGGCCGTCGGCATCGCGCCAGACGCCGGTGTTGTCCACCAGCAAGGCGTTCTGGATGCCGTACTGGGTGTAATCCACCTCGGTCGGGCTCTTCGCGTAGATCACCTGGATCAGGTTACCGTTGGCGGTGATGGTGTTGTTTTCTTCGTCGATGGTGATGGTGCCATTGAACGAACCGTGTACCGAGTCGCGGCGCAAGAGGCTGGCGCGCTTGGTCAGATCATTCTCGGCGCCTTTGCGCACGACAATAGCCCGCAGGCGCAGGCCGTCGCCACCGCCGGTCTTTTCGATCAGGATGCGTGCCAGCAGGCGGCCGATACGACCGAAGCCGTACAACACCACGTCGGTGCCTTTACGGGATGCGGCGTTTTGCTGGCCAACCACGTCGGCCAGTTCTTCACGCACGAACTGCTCGGCGCTGCGGCCATTGCCTTGGGCGCGGAATTTGAACGCCAACTTGCCCAGGTCTACCGAGGCCGCGCCGAGCTTGAGCTCGCTCATGGCTTTAAGCAGAGGGAATGTTTCGTGGACGGAGAGTTCGCTATCGTCGGCAGAACGATGGCGAGCAAAGCGATGAGCCTTGAGAATCGCGATGACTGATTGGTTGATCAGGCTGCGGCCATAGATCGAGCTCACCACATTGTTATTGCGGTACAGCTGACCGATAAGCGGGATCATCGCTTCTGCGAGTGCTTCACGGTCGATCCATTCACCAAGACACTGGTCGGGCTTCTGAGTCACGGGAACCTTCCACATGTAGGGGCTGAAAAAAGGGGCTACATTATGCCGCCAGGCCGCCCCCTGAGCAATGCGCGTCACGCAACAAAAGCCCTTGCACATAATTTTTGCCGCGGCGCAGCCCAGTAAATACGCGGCTTCCAGCGCACCCCTTGGGGAAAGGCCCTGGCGACTTATCCGTAACCCTCCGAAACATATGTACATTTTTGCACTACATACCGAGTCAAAACCGCGCATTGTTTGTCTTAGCCACTACATTTCCTACAAACCGTATTAGGCACAGTCAGCAACTGACAGGCGGCACTCCAGGCCGTTACAATTACCGACTTTGTCGCAACGCTGGAGCTCAACCTTCCGTGCCCGTCCTGCGTCTACCGCTACTCCCTGCCGAGGCAGGTAAACAGCATTGGGGCAATTTGCCCGGTGCCGCCCTGAGCCTGGCCATTGCCGAGGCTGCCAGTGCAGCCAAGCGCTTTACCCTGCTATTGACCGCCGACAGCCAAAGCGCCGAGCGGCTGGAGCAGGAGCTGAGCTTCTTCGCCCCCGATTTGCCGGTGCTGCATTTCCCGGACTGGGAAACCCTGCCCTACGACTTGTTCTCGCCGCACCAGGACATCATCTCCCAACGCATCGCCAGCCTGTACCGCTTGCCGGAACTGGCCCACGGCGTGCTGGTGGTGCCGATCACCACGGCCCTGCACCGCCTGGCGCCGACCAAGTTCCTGCTGGGCAGCAGCCTGGTGCTGGATATCGGCCAGAAGCTCGACGTGGAGCAAATGCGCACGCGCCTGGAAGCCAGCGGCTACCGCTGCGTCGATACGGTGTACGAGCATGGTGAGTTCGCCGTGCGCGGCGCGCTGATCGACCTGTTCCCGATGGGCAGCAAACTGCCCTACCGCATCGACCTGTTCGATGACGAAATCGAGACCCTGCGCACCTTCGACCCGGAAAACCAGCGCTCCATCGACAAGGTGCAGTCGATCAAACTGCTGCCGGCCCGGGAGTTCCCTCTGCAAAAAGACGCGGTCACGCGCTTCAAGGCGCGCTTTCGCGAACGTTTTGACGTGGACTTCCGCCGCTGCCCGATCTTCCAGGACTTGAGCAGCGGGATTACCCCCGCCGGTATCGAGTACTACCTGCCACTGTTCTTCGACGAAACCTCGACCCTGTTCGACTACCTGCCCCAGGACACCCAGGTGTTCTCGTTGCCGGGCATCGAGCAGGCAGCGGAAAACTTCTGGAACGACGTACGCAACCGCTATGAAGAGCGCCGCGTCGATCCATCCCGGCCGTTATTGCCGCCTGCCGAGCTGTTCCTGCCGGTAGAAGACTGCTTCGCCCGCCTCAAGAACTGGCCGCGCGTGGTTGCCAGCCAGCAAGATGTGGAAGCCGGCGTCGGTCGCGAACGCTTCCCGGCCCAGACCCTGCCGAACCTGGCCATCGAGGCCAAGGCCAGCCAGCCGCTGCAAGCGTTGTCCGACTTCCTCGGCGACTTCCCCGGTCGCGTGCTGTTTACCGCCGAATCCGCCGGGCGCCGCGAAGTGCTGCTGGAGTTGCTGGAACGCCTGAAGCTGCGGCCAAAAACCGTCGACAGCTGGCCGGACTTCGTGGCTGGCAAGGATCGCCTGGCGATCACCATTGCCCCGCTCAACGAAGGCCTGCAACTGGATGATCCGGCCCTGGCGCTGATTGCCGAGAGCCCGCTGTTCGGCCAACGCGTGATGCAACGCAGGCGCCGGGAAAAACGCGCCGATGCCAACAACGACGCGGTGATCAAGAACCTCACCGAACTGCGCGAAGGCGCGCCGGTGGTGCATATCGACCACGGTGTGGGGCGCTACCTGGGCCTGCAGACCCTGGAGATCGACAACCAGGCCGCCGAATTCCTCACCATGGAATACGCCGAGGGCGCCAAGCTCTACGTGCCGGTGGCCAACCTGCACCTGATCGCCCGCTACACCGGCAGCGACGACGCCCTGGCGCCGTTGCACCGCCTGGGCTCCGAGACCTGGCAGAAAGCCAAGCGCAAGGCCGCCGAACAGGTGCGCGACGTGGCCGCCGAACTGCTGGACATCTATGCCCGCCGCGCAGCCCGCGAAGGGTATGCGTTCGCCGACCCGAAGGCCGACTACGCCACCTTCAGCGCCGGCTTCGCCTTTGAAGAAACCCCGGACCAGCAAACCACCATCGACGCCGTGCGCGCCGATATGCTTGCGCCCAAGCCCATGGACCGCCTGGTGTGTGGCGATGTGGGCTTCGGCAAGACCGAAGTGGCGATGCGCGCCGCGTTTATCGCGGTGCATGGCGGCCGCCAGGTGGCAATCCTGGTGCCGACCACCCTGCTCGCCCAGCAGCACTACAACAGCTTTCGCGACCGCTTCGCCGATTGGCCGGTGACCGTGGAGGTAATGAGCCGCTTCAAGTCGGCCAAGGAAGTCAACGCAGCCGTCGCCGACTTGGCCGAAGGCAAGATCGATATCGTGATCGGTACGCACAAGCTGCTGTCGGACGATGTGAAGATCAAGAACCTGGGCCTGGTGATCATCGACGAAGAGCACCGCTTTGGCGTGCGCCAAAAGGAGCAACTCAAGGCCCTGCGTAGCGAGGTCGATATCCTGACCCTGACCGCCACGCCGATCCCGCGCACGCTGAACATGGCGGTGTCGGGCATGCGCGACCTGTCGATCATCGCCACGCCGCCGGCGCGACGCTTGTCGGTGCGCACCTTCGTCATGGAGCAGAACAAAAGCACGATCAAGGAAGCCCTGTTGCGCGAATTGCTGCGCGGCGGCCAAGTCTACTACCTGCACAACGATGTGAAAACCATCGAGAAATGCGCCGCCGACCTCGCCGAACTGGTGCCGGAAGCGCGGATCGGCATCGGCCACGGGCAGATGCGCGAGCGCGAACTCGAACAGGTGATGAGCGACTTCTACCACAAGCGCTTCAACGTGCTGATCGCCTCGACCATCATCGAGACCGGCATCGACGTGCCGAGCGCCAACACCATTATCATCGAGCGCGCCGACAAATTCGGCCTGGCGCAACTGCACCAGTTGCGTGGCCGGGTCGGCCGCAGTCACCACCAGGCCTATGCCTACCTGCTAACGCCACCGCGCCAGCAAATTACCGGCGATGCCGAAAAGCGCCTGGAAGCCATCGCCAACACCCAGGACCTGGGCGCGGGCTTTGTGCTGGCCACCAACGACCTGGAAATCCGTGGCGCCGGCGAACTGCTGGGCGACGGCCAGAGCGGGCAGATCCAGGCCGTGGGCTTTACCCTGTATATGGAGATGCTGGAGCGTGCGGTGAAGGCCATCCGCAAAGGCGAGCAACCGAACCTGGACCAACCCCTGGGCGGCGGCCCGGAAATCAACCTGCGCCTGCCGGCGTTGATTCCCGAGGACTATCTGCCGGATGTGCATGCCCGGCTGATCCTGTACAAGCGCATCGCCTCGGCCACCGACGAAGAAGGCCTCAAGGACCTGCAAGTGGAGATGATCGACCGCTTCGGCCTGCTGCCGGAACCGACCAAGAACCTGGTGCGCCTGACCCTGCTCAAGTTGCAGGCCGAGCAATTGGGCATCAAGAAGGTCGATGCCGGCCCCCAGGGCGGGCGTATCGAGTTTGAAGCACAGACGCCGGTGGACCCGTTGGTGCTGATCAAGTTGATCCAGGGCCAGCCCAACCGTTACAAATTCGAAGGTGCCACGCTGTTCAAGTTCATGGTGCCGATGGAACGTGCCGAAGAACGCTTTAATACATTGGAGGCGCTGTTTGAGCGCCTTATCCCGAAATCTGCTTGAAGGACATCCCATGCGCCTGCTTCGTATCCTGAGCCTGTTGTGGGTAGTAGTCGCACCTTCGGCGTTTGCCGACAGCCTCTACCAGGTGGAAATGATCCTGATCCGCCAGAATGCGGAGCCGCCGGTCAACAGCCGGCCGGCCCCGGAAAACTGGGATGCCGGCCTACCCCGCCAGGGAGGCGAGAAAATCAGCCCGCCGCGCCTGAACAACATCGTCGACAAACTCCAGGCCAGCGGCGACTACACTGTGCTGCTGCACAAGGCCTGGGAACAGACCCTGGGCGAACAGCCGGTGAAGGTGAAAATCACCGACGGCCAGGAACAGTTCGGCCAGTACCCGATCCAGGGCGCCCTGGAGCTGAAACTGGGGCGCTTCACCAGCATTGATGCGAGCTTCTGGCTCAACCAGTTCGACAACAACGGTAGCGTGATTGCCAGCGAACACCTGAGCCAGCCGGACGTGCGCACCAAGAACAACCAGCTCAACTACCTGGACGGCGGCCACCTGGCCTTGCTGATCAAGATCACCTCCCTCACCGCCAAGCCACCGAGCGCACCGCCGCCCGGCCTGGCAGACTGATCCAGCGCCATGTCCCTGCCGTCGCCGCTGACCAAGCCCCTGGCCCCTTCCTGGGCCAACCGCTTCAAGGAACAAAGCCTGGAGCGCGGCCGGCGCTACGCCCTGGAAAACCGCGTGCGGATTGTCGAGTCCGGCGACAGCACCATTATCGCCAGCTGCGAAGGCTCGGGCGGCAATGTGTATCGCCAGACCATCTCCCTGCGCGAATCGGCCAAGGGCGCCCTGATCCTGGTGGACAGCCGTTGCTCCTGCCCGGTGCACACCAATTGCAAACATATCGCGGCGGTGCTGCTGCAAGTCCAGGAAACCCTGGCCTACCCGGCAGCGGCCAAGGATGCCGAGCTGCTGGAAAAGCTGCAGGCCGTGCTGGATAACCGCGTGGTCCTGCCGCAAGTGGTGCTCGAGGATGTGCAGCCCATTCCCCGGCTGTGGCTGGCCAGCATCGAGTTCAGCGCCTTTGAGCCGCGCAACGGCAAGATGCAGCGCTATATCCAGCACCGGGCGGCGCTGTCGTTCAACTACCTGGGCAACTACGTCAGCGGCCAGAAAAACGCCGATATCATGGTGCGCCAGGAGACCCAGAGCCTGCGGATCAAGCGTCACCCCGAGGTCGAGCAAGGGTTTCGCGAGCAACTGCGCCTGCTGGGCTTCAAGATCGCCACCCGCCAGAGCAAGGCCTTGCCGGAAAGCGCCGGCGAGCTATTTGAGATGGTCAATGACAGCGCCTGGCTGAACTTCACCCTCAATGCCTCACCGACCTTGCGTGCCGAGGGCTGGGAGTTGCAGATCGATGAAGATTTCGGCTTCGACCTGAGCCCGGTCGATGACTGGTACGCCAGCGTCGATGAAGTGCCGGAGCGCGATTGGTTCGACCTGGAGCTGGGGATTATCGTCAATGGCGAACGCCTGAGCCTGCTGCCGATCCTGTTGAACCTGATGCGCTCCCACACCGAAATCCTCAACCCGGAAAAGCTCGCGCGCCGCCGCGACGACGAACTGATCCTGGTGAACATCCCCGGCCTGCCCAATGGCGGCCACGGCCCGCTGCAAGTCGCCCTGCCCTATGGCCGGCTCAAACCGGTGCTGGCGACCCTCGGCGAGTTCTACCTGCAAGAGCCCGGCACCACCGTCTTGCGCCTGGCCAAGGCCGACGCCATTCGCCTCAACCCGCTGGAAGACCTGCCCCTGCAATGGGAAGGTGGCGAGCAGATCCGCAGCTTTGCCCAGCGCCTGCGCGACATCAAGGACTTCACCTGCACCGCCCCCGAAGGCCTGAACGCCACGTTGCGCCCCTACCAGCTCGAAGGCCTGAGCTGGATGCAGTCCCTGCGCCAACTGGAAGTGGGCGGGATTCTCGCGGACGACATGGGCCTGGGCAAAACCCTGCAGACCCTGGCGCATATTCTCAGCGAAAAAATCGCCGGGCGCCTGGACCGGCCATGCATGGTGGTGATGCCCACCAGCCTGATCCCCAACTGGCTCGACGAAGCCGCGCACTTCACCCCGCAGCTCAAGGTGCTGGCGCTGTACGGTGCCGGGCGCAAGAAACACTTCGCCCAGTTGCACGATTACGACCTGCTGCTGACCACCTACGCCCTGCTGCCCAAAGACATCGAGCAACTGGCCGCGCAGCCCTTGCATGTTTTGATTCTCGACGAAGCCCAATACATCAAGAACCCCACCAGCAAGGCCGCCCAGGCCGCCCGCGAGCTGAATGCACGCCAGCGCCTGTGCCTGAGCGGCACGCCCCTGGAAAACCACCTGGGCGAGCTGTGGTCGCTGTTCCACTTCCTGCTGCCGGGCTGGCTGGGCGATGTAAAAAGCTTCAACCGTGATTACCGCGTGCCCATCGAAAAACGCGGCAGCGACGTGCGATTGCAACACCTCAACGGTCGGATCAAGCCGTTTCTGCTGCGCCGCACCAAGGAGCAGGTGGCCACTGAGTTACCGCCCAAGACGGAGATCATCCACTGGGTGGAGCTCAACGAAGCCCAGCGCGACGTGTACGAAACCATGCGCCTGGCCATGGACAAAAAGGTGCGCGACGAGATCACCCGCAAGGGCGTGGCCCGTAGCCAGATCATCATTCTGGAAGCGCTGCTCAAGCTGCGCCAGGTCTGCTGCGACCTGCGCCTGGTCAACGATGCCACCCCGCCCGCCCGTGGCAGTAGCTCCGGCAAGCTCGACAGCCTGATGGAGATGCTCGACGAACTGTTTGCCGAAGGACGCAGGATTTTGCTGTTCTCGCAGTTCACTTCGATGCTCAGCCTGATTGAAATCGAGCTGAAAAAACGCGGGGTCGCCTATGCCTTGCTGACCGGTCAGACCCGCGATCGGCGCGCGCCGGTCAGGGACTTCCAGAGCGGCAAGCTGCAAATCTTCCTGATCAGCCTCAAGGCCGGTGGCGTGGGGCTTAACCTGACCGAAGCCGACACCGTGATCCACTACGACCCCTGGTGGAACCCGGCCACGGAAAACCAGGCCACCGACCGTGCGTACCGCATTGGCCAGGAGAAGCCGGTGTTTGTGTACAAGATGATTGCCCGCGGCACCGTAGAAGAGAAAATCCAGGCCTTGCAGCAGGAAAAATCAGACCTGGCGGCGGGCGTACTGGAGGGTCGTACCACGGGCGACTGGAAGCTGGGCAACGAGGAGATCGAGGCGCTGTTTGCGCCACTGCCCAATAAGCAAGAGAAGCGTTGACCGTTAGGTCACTATCGCAGGCAAGCTCCCACATTTTGCTCTGTGAATACATTCAAAATGTGGGAGCTTGCCTGCGCTAGACGCGCCTCAGTCTTATTCGATCAACTGAGCATCCCGAAGCGCACCGAGCGCCGCCAACCAACGCGGGTCCTGCTTATAGTCAGTCGACGCCATCGCCTGCCCACGCATCCGGGCAATGCGGGCCGACGGCGTGACCTTCATGCGCTGGGCAGCACTCAGGGCCAGCTCGGCGGCCCCGCGGTCATTGCACACCAGGCCCATGTCGCAGCCAGCACTTAAAGCAGCCTCGATCCGGCTCGCCGCGTCCCCCACCACATGGGCACCGGCCATGGACAGGTCATCACTGAAAATCACCCCGTCGAACTGCAGTTCGCCGCGCAGGATGTCCTGCAGCCAACGGCGCGAGAAGCCGGCCGGCTGGTTATCCACCTGCGGGTAAATGACATGGGCCGGCATGACGGCGGCCAAGTGCTTGCTCAGGCGCGCGAACGGCACCAGGTCATGAGCACGAATCTGTTCCAGGCTGCGCTCATCATTGGGAATGGCGACGTGGGAATCTGCCTCGGCCCAACCATGCCCCGGGAAGTGTTTGCCGGTGGCGGCCATGCCGGCGCTGTTCATGCCCCGGATAAAGGCGCCGGCCAGCAGCGCGGCGCGCTCGGGATCGCCCTCGAACGAGCGTGTGCCCACCACTGCGCTGCGCTGGTAGTCGAGGTCCAGCACCGGGGCGAAGCTCAGGTCCAGGCCAACCGCCAGCACTTCCGTGGCCATGACCCAGCCGCACTGCTCGGCCAGGTATTCGGCATTGGCATTGTCCGCCAGCGCCCGCATGGCCGGCAGGCGGACAAACCCCTGGCGCAGGCGCTGGACCCGACCGCCTTCCTGGTCAACGGCCAGCAACAGGTCCGGGCGCACCGCACGAATGGCGGCGCTCAATTCCCGCACCTGGCGCGGATGCTCGATATTGCGCGCAAAAATGATCAGGCCACCCACTTCAGGCTGGCGCAACAAGTGGCGATCTTCAGCCGTCAGCCAGGTGCCGGCGACGTCCACCATCAAAGAGCCTTGCAGGGCAGCAGTCATAAATTTTCCTTGAATGACGCGCGCGCGCCACCACCTCGCCTGGTCGAGCCGGGCAAGGCGGTGGGGTGCGGGTAACGAGTTGAAATCGGCATGGGCGGCTAGCTTAGCGGATGCAAGCAGTTGCGCCCAGACGCCAGCGGTTAAACCTTGGCGGCCACGGGGACGGACTTGCTGCGCGGGCGCAGTTGGGCGGCCGCCATGGCCGCGTCGGTAACCCCGCTTTCCGCGCGCATGCCGGCCGCCAGGAACGGCACCATCAGGCGCATCACCTGCTCAATGGAGGTGTTGACGCCGAAATCGGTTTCGGCAATGGCGCGCAAGGCCTTGATCCCGGACATGCTGAACGCCGCGGCACCGAGCATGAAGTGCACGCGCCAGAACAATTCGATGGGGGGAATACGCGGGGCGGCTTCGTTGACCAGCAACATGTAGCGACGGAATACCTTGCCGTACATGTCTTCGAGGTAACGGCGCAAGTGGCCCTGGCTCTGGCTGAAGGCCAGGCCCAAGAGGCGCATGAAAATCGACAGGTCGTTGCCGCTGCGCGGCTGTACCACCAGGGCTTGCTCAACGAGGATTTCCAGCAGGTCTTCCAGGCTCGGCTTGTTGTCGGGCTTGGCCTGGCGTCGCTCCAGCTCACGGTCGAGGCTAACGCAGAACGGCCCCAGAAAGCGTGAGAACACCGCCTGGATCAGGGCTTTTTTCGAGCCGAAATGATAGTTCACTGCCGCCAGGTTGACCCCGGCCTTGCTGGTGATCAGCCGCAATGAAGTTTCAGCAAATCCTTTTTCCGCGAACAACTGCTCGGCAGCATCGAGAATGCGTTCAACGGTTTCCGACTGGGCCATGGCTACTCCGCCTGACAAACACTTGTTTGAAACATACGTTTCACCTTGTGCAATGTCAAGCCTGCAGGTCCGTTTTCCGGCCGGGCAGTCACCCGATTCGCACCTATTTAATCACATCTTCAACAACCTGTAGGCAGCGCTGTCTCCAGGCTTTGCAAGGGCCGACAGATGACCGTCCGGCGGAGTCGGCAAAAACGATGATTGCCAAGCGCAGTTCACTGTATATAATCCCAGTCACTGTATAAAAAGACAGAGCGATCAACATGCTAAAACTGACGCCACGCCAAGCTGAGATTCTCGCTTTTATCAAGCGCTGCCTCGACGACAACGGCTATCCGCCGACCCGGGCAGAAATCGCCCTGGAGCTGGGGTTCAAATCCCCCAATGCTGCCGAAGAACACCTGAAGGCCCTTGCTCGCAAGGGCGCGATCGAAATGACCCCGGGTGCATCCCGTGGCATTCGTATTCCCGGCTTTGAAGCCAAGGCCGACGAATCGACGCTGCCGATCATTGGCCGGGTCGCTGCCGGTGCGCCGATTCTGGCACAACAGCACGTCGAGGAATCCTGCAATATCAACCCGACCTTCTTCCACCCTCGCGCCGACTACCTGTTGCGGGTCCATGGCATGAGCATGAAGGACGTGGGCATCTTCGACGGTGACCTGCTGGCCGTGCACACCACCCGCGAAGCGCGCAACGGCCAGATCGTCGTGGCCCGCATTGGCGACGAAGTGACGGTCAAGCGCTTCAAGCGCGAAGGCAGCAAAGTCTGGCTGCTGGCAGAAAACCCCGAGTTTTCGCCGATTGAAGTCAACCTGAAGGATCAGGACCTGGTGATCGAAGGCTTGAGTGTCGGCGTTATTCGCCGCTAACGGAGGCATCATGCAGTTCCCACACGCGCAACAACACACACAACTGCCGCTGTTTGAGGCCTTTTTGGCCCAGCCACTTGCCCCCCTCCTCAGCGAGGCGGTGGAGTCCCCATGGACCGCCCCCGCTGAACCTGAGGTATTCAGTGAATTGTCGTTGCGCGGCGCTGCCGGGAACTGCCTGAGCCTGCTGGCGCCGATCCTGCGCGAATTGAGCGAGGAGCAGGACGCCCGCTGGCTGACCCTAATCGCCCCACCCGCCAGCCTGACCCAGGCCTGGTTGCGCGATGCGGGCCTGAACCGCGAGCGTATCCTGCTGTTGCAACCACGCGGCACCCAGAGCGCTCAGCAACTGACCTGCGAGGCATTGCGCCTGGGGCGTAGCCACACCGTCGTCAGTTGGCTGAACCCGCTGGGTGCTTCGGCCAAGCAGCAGTTGATCAGCGCAGCGCGCACGGGCGATGCACAAAGCTTGAATATTCGATTGGGATAAGTCCGAGACTGGCGCGCAACGCGTTATCGGGAGCACTGCAGGTCGTCCGATTGCAGCCTGACGTCAGGTCAGTGCCTGCGATGGACACAAGGCTTCTACAGAACCAAGAAGCCGATTGAGTATTTGAATCTTAAAACGACAAACGGGCTCAGTGAAGAACCCGTGGACCGTCGTCTTTCTCTGGTTCGCCTTCAGCCAGACGCCCCGCCATCTGCACACCTACGCTCAACATGGCTTTTGCCACTTCCACGTGCTGGCCTTGCAGGAACGCTTTGGCGTCTTCGGAAAAGTCCAAAGTCACCAGAGAACCCTCGTCCTCAGCCCTGCGCAGCTCGATTCGGCCGTCGGGCAATTCAACAATTTCCAGAAAGGACGTTGGCATAAAAATCTGTTCTCCACGAAAGGCCGGCATTATATCAGTCATCAACGCGGCCTCGCTCAGGATCTGAACAGCTTTCTTTACGGCTTGATGAATGGTCTGTAGGCGTTGGCTTGCCAGCGATAGCGCTCTGGCAGTCAACTTGGCATTGCTTGATCAATTGTTATCGTCGGCAAGCCGGCACCTACATTGTCCTGCCGATCAGCACTCGTTCAAGCCATCCCGAAAGCGGATCGCCAGCTTCTTCAGCTCCTGGCGCCAGCTCTCCAACTCAGCCCGGCTCAGCGGCTCCGGCCCTTCTTCTTCCAGGCTAACCGCAACGATCAACGGCTGGGTCACATCGCCCTTGGGCTTGTGCGGCACACGCGGCGGCTGGAACAGCGCCGAATGGGCAGCCAACAAACGGGCCAGCCAACTGTCAGGGCTGCGGGCCATTTCCACCAGTTCGGCCAACTCGGGGATGGCCATAGACTCGAGCACCTCACGGGTCAGGATATCCTCGGCCCGAGGCGCATTCGCCTGGGGCAGGCGATAAAATCCGGCAATTTCATGGCACAACCCCAGCAAAGCCCCATATAGATGGAACAAGGCCGACTCTCGCCCCGCCTGGACCAGCGCAATAGCATTCATCTCCTTCCCTTCCTCGGCACGACCAAGGGCTTCCAGGGACAAACCCGCGAAGTAAATTTTCTGGTTGGTACGGGTATAGAGTTCGTTGGCCATGACGGCAGTCTCCACAACGACATAAACGTGATGCTGGCTGAACAGTGTCACGGATGAGACAAGCCCACTGCAAGCGCAAAACAAAAGGCCGCCTGTGAAGGCGGCCTTTATTTCAATGCAGGAGCGGGATCAAGCACCCTGGCGCTTGTCCTCCACCTTCCACTTGCCACCGTCGTAGAACGCCTTCCAGCCCGTAGGCTTGCCGTCCACCTCGGTCTGCACGTATTGCTCCTTGGTCTTGCGGCTGTAGCGGATCACGGCCGGACGACCGTCGGGATCCTTCTTCGGCGCTTCGCACAGGAAGTGGTACTTGGGATCGATCTCATCCTTGTGCGGCACGATTTCCAGCACCAGGGGCGCACGGGTCTCGCGGTTTTTCGGGAACTGGCTGGCGGCCAGGAACAGGCCCGAAGCGCCGTCACGCAGGATGTAGGTGTCGTTGACCTTCTCGCACTTGAGCTCGGGCATCTTCACCGGGTCCATCTTCGGCGGCGCCGCGTCACCACTTTTCAGCAGTTTGCGGGTGTTCTTGCAGGTTGGGTTGGTGCAACCGAAGAACTTGCCGAAACGGCCGGTCTTGAGTTGCATCTCGCTGCCGCACTTGTCGCACTCCAGGCTCGGACCTTCGTAGCCCTTGATGCGGTAGGTGCCCTCTTCGATCTCGTAGCCGTTGCAATCCGGGTTATTACCGCAGATGTGCAGCTTGTGCTTCTCGTCCAGCAGGTAGGCATCCATCGCCGTGCTGCAGATCGGGCAACGGTGCTTGCCACGCAGCACCAGCGACTCGGATTCACCCTCGTCGTCGGCAGCAATTTCATCACCCGGTACCAGGTTGACCGTGGCCTTGCAGCGCTCTTTGGGCGGCAGGCTGTAGCCCGAGCAACCCAGGAACACCCCGGTAGACGCGGTGCGGATCTGCATCGGCCGCCCGCAGGTGGTGCACGGAATATCCGTCATCACCGGCTGGTTGGCGCGCATGCCGTTTTCCGGGCTCTCGGCGACTTCGAGTTTTTTCTTGAAGTCACCATAGAATTCGTCGAGTACGTTTTTCCAGTCGCGCTCGCCCTGGGCCACGTCATCGAGGTTCTCTTCCATGCCGGCGGTAAAGCCGTAGTCCATCAGGTTGGAGAAGCTCTCGGACAAACGTTCGGTAACGATATCGCCCATCTTTTCCGAATAGAAACGACGGTTATGCAGGGCCACGTAGCCACGGTCCTGAATGGTGGAGATGATCGCCGCGTAGGTCGAAGGACGACCGATCCCGCGCTTTTCCATCTCCTTGACCAGGCTGGCTTCCGAATAACGGGCCGGCGGTTTGGTGAAGTGCTGGCTCGGATCAAGCTTGATCAGCTTCATCACATCGCCCTGGGCCATATCCGGCAGCACGTCGTCATCGCCCGGCTTGGCGATTTGCGGCATTACGCGGGTGTAGCCGTCGAACTTGAGGATACGGCCCTTGGCACGCAGCTCGAAGTCCCCAGCTCCCACCGTGACGGTGGTGGACAGGTATTGCGCCGGCAGCATCTGGCAAGCCAGGAACTGGCGCCAGATCAGCTCGTAGAGGCGCTCAGCGTCACGTTCCATGCCCGTGAGCTTGCTTGGCTCGGTATTGGCATCGGAGGGGCGGATCGCTTCGTGAGCCTCTTGTGCGCCTTCCTTGCTGCTGTAGACGTTTGGCTTCTCCGGCAGGTACTTCTTGCCGAACTCGCTTTCAATATAGGTACGCGCCATCGCCACCGCGTCCACCGACAGGTTGGTGGAGTCGGTACGCATATACGTGATGTAGCCCGCTTCGTACAGACGCTGGGCCATCATCATCGTCTTCTTCACGCCAAAGCCCAGGCGGTTGCTCGCGGCCTGTTGCAGGGTGGACGTGATGAACGGCGCCGACGGCTTGCTGCTGGTGGGCTTGTCTTCGCGCTTGACGATGCTGTAGCTGGAAGCCTTGAGCTTGTCCAGCGCAGCCATGGCCTGGGCTTCGTTGAGCGGCTTGAAGGCCTCGCCTTTCTCGCGGGCCACGTCAAAGCGCACGGTAGCGCCCTTGGCGGTACCGAGGTCGGCATGCACTTCCCAGTATTCTTCCGGGATGAACGCCCGGATTTCCCGTTCGCGCTCCACCACCAGCTTGACCGCTACCGACTGTACACGGCCGGCGGACAGGCCACGGGCAATCTTCGCCCACAGCAGTGGCGAGACCATGTAGCCGACGACGCGGTCGAGAAAGCGCCGCGCTTGCTGGGCATTGACGCGGTCAATGTCCAGTTCGCCCGGCTTGGAGAAGGCTTCCTGGATCGCCTTCTTGGTGATCTCGTTGAACACCACGCGTTTATAGCGGCTGTCGTCCCCACCGATGGCTTCGCGCAGGTGCCAGGCAATGGCTTCCCCTTCGCGGTCCAAGTCCGTCGCCAGATAAATGGTGTCGGCATCCTTGGCGAGCCGGCGCAGCTCCTCGATCACCTTTTCCTTGCCCGGAAGGATTTCGTACTTGGCCTTCCAGCCATGATCCGGGTCCACACCCATGCGCGAGACCAGCTGCTTGCGCGCCTTCTCTTTAGGCGAGAGCACCGGACCTTCGCCCGCAGCCGCCTTGCCGCGCTTGGCAGCAGGCTCCTTGCTGGCGCTAGCCGAACCGCTGGTGGGCAGGTCTCGGATATGGCCGATACTCGACTTCACCACGTACTCGTTGCCCAAGTACTTGTTGATGGTCTTGGCCTTAGCCGGGGATTCCACAATGACCAGCGATTTGCCCATGGATCGGAAAATTCCTGAATTCGAGAAGAGAAAGGCGGTTGGCGCCTGACGCGGCAACGCTATATATAGTGGCAACACAGTGAGGTCAAGCGCGGCATTGCGCGCAACCTGCCGTTATTGCCCTGAAAAAAGACTGGGTTCGACCTGCACCAAAGCAAAGCGCGGGACCTGCTTGCCGTCAACTTCAACGGTCTCCAGGAACATGCTCAAGGGGCGTACCCAAAAGCCGTAATCGCCATACAACGCTTGGTAGAACACCACTTCTTCTTCGGTCTCGGAGTGCCGCGCCACATTAAAAACGCGGTACTCGGGACCTTTATAATGCCGGTAGAGCCCTGGTTCGACTTGCATGCTCTGGCCCTCTTACAAAATTTGTTAAAAAAAAATTAAAAATTCCAAAAAACAAAAACCGGGGCACTGGGCCCCGGCTTCCGTCAACCCAACGCTTAGACGCGTTCGAAGACGGTGGAAATGCCTTGGCCGAGACCAATGCACATGGTTGCAACCCCAAGGTTGCCGCCATTTTGCTTCATCACGTTAAGCAAAGTGCCGGAAATACGTGCACCGGAGCAACCGAATGGGTGGCCCAAGGCGATCGCACCGCCGTGCAGGTTAACCTTCTCGTTCATCTTGTCGAGCACTTTCAAATCTTTCAGCACGGGCAGGGCCTGTGCGGCGAAAGCTTCGTTGAGCTCGAAGAAGTCGATATCCGAGATGCTCAGACCTGCGCGCTTCAAGGCTTTTTGTGTGGCCGGTACTGGACCATAGCCCATGATCGCCGGGTCCACACCCGCCACGGCCATGGAACGGATCACTGCCAGAGGCTGGATCCCCAGGTCCTGGGCACGCTGGGCCGACATCACGATCATGCACGAAGCACCATCGGTGATCTGCGACGACGTACCGGCTGTCACGGTGCCGCCCTTTGGATTGAACGCCGGCTTCAAGGCCGCCAGGCTTTCCAGGGTGGTGTCTGGACGAATGGTTTCGTCGTAGTCGAACAGTTTCAGGAAACCATTCTCGTCGTAGCCGTTCATCGGGATGATTTCATCCTTGAACTTGCCTTCCACGGTGGCCTTGTGGGCCAGTTGGTGGGAACGCACGCCGAATGCATCCTGGGCTTCACGGGTGATGCCGTGCATCTTGCCGAGCATTTCCGCAGTCAGGCCCATCATGCCCGAGGCTTTTGCCGCGTACAGCGACATGTGCGGGTTGGGGTCGACGCCGTGCATCATGCTGACGTGGCCCATGTGCTCCACGCCGCCGACCACAAACACATCACCGTTGCCGGTCATGATCGCCTGGGCGGCTGTGTGCAGCGCGCTCATCGACGAGCCACACAGGCGGCTGACGGTCTGGCCAGCCGCAGTGTGCGGGATCTGCGTCATCAAGGAGGCCATGCGCGCGATGTTCCAGCCCTGCTCCAGGGTCTGGTTGACGCAGCCCCAGATCACGTCCTCGACTTCGTTCGGGTCGACCTTGACGTTGCGTTCCAGCAGCTTGCTGATCAGGTGCGCCGACATGTCTTCGGCACGGGTGTTGCGGTGCATGCCGCCCTTGGAGCGGCCCATCGGAGTACGACCGAAGTCGACAATCACGACGTCTCTTGGATTCAAGCTCATAAATATTCTCGCTCTAGTCGTTTGGGCGCTTAACCGAAGAAGCTCTGGCCGTTCTTGGCCATCTCGCGCAGCTTCGCGGTCGGGTGGTACAGCGGGCCCAGATCAGCGTACTGATCAGCCAGGGCAACGAACTCGGCCACACCGATCGAGTCGATGTAACGCAGCGCACCGCCACGGAATGGAGGGAAACCAATGCCGTACACCAGGCCCATATCGGCCTCGGCGGCGGTTTCGACGATGCCGTCTTCCAGGCAGCGCACGGTTTCCAGGCACAGGGCGATCATCATCCAGTTGATGATGTCCTCGTCGGACACTTCACGCTGCTCGTAGACGATGGGGGCCAGCACTTCGTGAACCGATGGGTCGGCAACTTTCTTCTGCTTGCCCTTCTTGTCGGTCTCGTAGGCGTAGAAGCCCTTGCCATTCTTCTGGCCCAGGCGCTTGGCTTCGTAGAGTGCATCGATGGCCGAGCGACGGTCGTCTTTCATGCGGTCCGGGAAGCCTTCAGCCATAACGTCGCGACCGTGGTGGCCGGTATCGATACCGACCACGTCCATCAGGTACGCCGGGCCCATGGGCCAGCCGAATTTTTCCATGACCTTGTCGATCCGCACAAAGTCCACGCCAGCGCTGACCAGCTTGGCGAAACCGCCGAAGTACGGGAACAGCACGCGGTTGACCAAAAAGCCCGGGCAGTCGTTGACCACGATCGGGTTCTTGCCCATTTTCTTGGCGTAGGCAACGGTGGTGGCAACGGCCAGCTCGCTGGACTTCTCGCCACGGATCACTTCCACCAGCGGCATCATGTGCACCGGATTGAAGAAGTGCATGCCGACGAAATTTTCCGGGCGCTTGAGGGCCTTGGCCAGCAAGGTGATGGAAATGGTCGAGGTGTTGGACGCCAGGATCGTGTCTTCTTTGACCTGGGCCTCAACTTCAGCCAGTACCGCCTGCTTGACCTTCGGGTTCTCGACAACGGCTTCGACCACCAGGTCGACGTGGCCGAAATCACCGTAGGACAGCGTAGGACGAATGCCGTTAAGCACTTCAGCCATTTTCGCAGCGGTCATGCGGCCTTTATCAACGCGGCCTACCAGCAGCTTGGCGGCTTCGGCCAGGCCTTGTTCGATCCCGTGCTCATTGATGTCTTTCATCAGGATCGGCGTGCCTTTGGACGCCGACTGATAGGCAATACCGCCGCCCATGATCCCGGCGCCGAGGACGGCAGCCTGTTTCACATCTTTGGCGATGGCGTCGTAGGCCTTGGCCTTTTTCTTCAGTTCCTGATCGTTCAGGAACAGGCCGATCAGGCTCTGTGCAGCCGAGGTCTTGGCCAGTTTGACGAAGCCGGCGGCTTCGATCTCCAGGGCCTTGTCGCGACCGAAGTTCGCGGCTTTCTGGATGGTCTTGATCGCTTCGACCGGGGCCGGGTAGTTAGGACCCGCTTGACCGGCGACAAAACCCTTGGCGGTTTCAAACGACATCATTTGTTCGATGGCGTTGAGCTTGAGTTTTTCCAGCTTCGGCTGACGCTTGGCCTTGTAGTCAAATTCGCCGCTGATGGCGCCCTTGATCAGGTTCAGTGCCGCTTCTGCGAGTTTTTCCGGGGCAACCACAGCATCCACGGCGCCCACTTTCAGCGCGTCTTCAGCACGGTTTTCCTTGCCAGCGGCAATCCACTCGATGGCGTTATCGGCACCGATGATGCGCGGCAGGCGCACAGTACCGCCGAAGCCCGGGTAGATGCCCAGCTTGACTTCCGGCAGGCCGATTTTCGCGCTGGAGGCCATGACGCGGAAGTCCGCGGCCAGGCACATTTCCAGACCGCCGCCCAGCGCGATGCCATTGATCGCGGCAACGGTCGGTACGTTGAGGTCTTCGAAATCGCTGAAAATCTTGTTGGCTTCGAGGTTGCCAGCCACAAGCTCGGCATCGGGCAGCTTGAAGTTGTCGACGAATTCGGTGATGTCGGCGCCGACGATAAACACGTCCTTGCCACTGGAGACGATCACACCCTTGATCGATGCATCAGCCTTGATGGTGTCTACGGCCTGACGCAGTTCGTTCAGGGTTAGACGGTTGAACTTGTTGACGGACTCACCCTTGAGGTCGAATTTCAATTCGACGATGCCACTTTCAAGAGCCTTAACCGTGATGGCTTTACCTTCGTAAATCATCAACTGATCTCCACGATATGGAAGCTGAACAGTACACATCGGACGCTGGCCCCTGGTCGGGCATTGATCATGTCGTCAATGCTCACGCCAACGCGCCAGGCACACCCGCCAATGCGATAGTCGGGATTATGTATGAGATGCCTTACAGACAAACACTCAATTCATACGCCCGTTTGATTTGGGTACGCCACCTTCAGCCAATTCCTGGCAATTGTCAATCGCCCGAAAGAGCCGCCAAAACGCGACTTTTCAGTCATTTCAGAACCGCCAAGGCGAATCAATGCGCAGGTATTCACAGAATCAATAATCGAAAAAGCCTGGAAAGTGCCTGTACAGCGGCAGATATCCGGCTAGGCTAGCGGCACGTTTGAACGCCTGGGCGAATGCACGGCGCGATGGATTGCACAATTTACCGGCCTGCCTGGCCAACTCCAGCCCGATGATGATGTCGGGCTTTTTATTGCGGCGAGGTATCAGGCCAGGGCCTTGAGCAAGGTATTGATGGCCTGTAAGTCACTGAATTCGCCCTTCTCGCCCCAATACAAGGCAATCATTTGCCCGTCGGCTTCGATTTTGTAGACGTTATCGGGCAGCGTTGCAAAATGCGGCAACAACTTCTCGTCAACGCAGATTTCCTGCCATTGATTGACCCACACACCCGGCTCCAGTTGCCAGTAAACCCACAGTGCGGGTTTGCTGCCGCGCCGTGGCCGACAGTACTGCGCACAAGGGCTGGGCGGCTCCTGCTTGAGCCAGTGCGGCCATTCCTGGGGCGACAGCTGCATGGCCAGGCCGATGCGTCGCGCTTCCATGCGCAGGGCCATGCGCCCGCTCTGGTGGCGCGAGGGGCGCAGCCAGGCCAGGGGGCTCAAGACCACGAGAAGGATTGACACCACTATCCAGACCGTCATATGTGTACTCCCGAATTTCTAGATGAGCGGATTTGACCTGACTCAACCCCATCCGCTTGAAAGCAGCCATACTGAACTTATTGCAGTCCCCTGGAGGAACGCCTCATGACTTACGAACATATTCTGGTCGCCGTGGACCTGACCGAAGAGTGCGATCCGGTGATCAAGCGCGCCATGGCCGTTGCCGGCGATAGCGCCAAGCTATCCCTGGTGCATATCGTCGAACCCATGGCCATGGCCTTTGGCGGCGACGTACCGATGGACCTTTCGCAACTGCAACAGCAGCAGTTCGACCAGGCCAAGGAGCGCCTGGGGCGGCTGACCGATAAGTATCCCGCGTTGAAAGCAGAGCAAAACCACCTCAAATATGGCCAGCCGCGCCAGGAAATCCACGAACTGGCCAAGGAGCAACAGTGCGACCTGATCGTGGTGGGCAGCCATGGCCGTCACGGCCTGGCGTTGCTGCTGGGCTCCACTGCCAACGATGTACTGCACGGCGCACCGTGCGACGTACTGGCAGTGAAGCTGGTAAAAAGCTCGTAAGAACACTGCAAATCAAATGTAGGAGCTGGCTTGCCTGCGATAGCAGTCTGTCAGTTGATACATCTGGTGGCTGGCATACCGCTATCGCAGGCAAGCCAGCTCCTACCTATTGAAGTGCATTTCATATAAAAAAACCGGTGCTCGTAAGAGCGCCGGTTTTTTATTGCCGCGAAATCATTCAGGCATCCAGCTCGGCCCAACGCTCAACCAATACTTCCAGCTCCTGGTTCAGCTTCTCCAGAGACTCGATGACCTTGGCCGTTTCCGCCGCAGGACGCAGGTAGAAACCCGCGTCAGCCATTTCGGCCTCCACGGCAGCGATCTGCTGCTCCTTGGCGTCGATATCACCCGGCAAGGCTTCCAGCTCACGCTGCAACTTGTAGCTGAGCTTTTTCTTGGCCGCCGGCGCAGCGTCCTGAACAGGTTCGGCAGCGGCAGGTGCAACCACCGCAGAGTTCAAGTCGGCCTTGCCAGACTTGCTCTCGGTCACGCCCAGCAGGCGCGGCGAGCCGCCCTGGCGCAGCCAGTCCTGGTAACCACCGACGTATTCGCGCACTTTGCCCTCGCCTTCAAAGACCAGGGTGCTGGTGACCACGTTGTCGAGGAATGCCCGGTCGTGGCTGACCATCAGCACGGTGCCGTTGAAGGTCAGCAGGACCTCTTCCAGCAGTTCGAGGGTTTCCACGTCGAGGTCGTTGGTCGGTTCGTCGAGCACCAGCAGGTTGGCCGGTTTGCTGAACAGCTTGGCCAGCAGCAGGCGCGCACGCTCACCGCCAGACAGGGCCTTGACCGGCGTGCGGGCACGTTGCGGGCTGAACAGGAAGTCGCCCAGGTAGCTCAGCACGTGGCGGCTCTGGCCGTCGATATCGATAAAGTCGCGGCCTTCGGCGACGTTGTCGATCACGGTCTTTTCCAGGTCCAACTGGTGGCGCAACTGGTCGAAGTAGGCCACGTCGATACGCGTGCCCTCTTCCACGGTGCCGCTGGTCGGTTGCAGGCCGCTGAGCATCAGCTTGAGCAAGGTGGTCTTGCCGGTGCCGTTGGCGCCCAGCAGGCCGATGCGGTCGCCGCGCTGCAGGACCATGGAGAAGTCCTTGATCAGGAACGGGCCGTCCGGGTGATGGAAGCTGACGTTCTCCAGGACCATAACCTGCTTGCCCGACTTGTCGGCGGTATCGAGCTGGATATTGGCCTTGCCGGTGCGCTCGCGACGTTCGCTGCGCTCCACACGCAAGGCTTTCAGGGCGCGTACGCGGCCTTCGTTACGGGTGCGGCGGGCCTTGATGCCCTGGCGGATCCAGACTTCTTCCTGGGCCAGTTTCTTGTCGAACAGCGCGTTGGCGGTTTCTTCAGCGGCCAGGCTGGCTTCCTTGTGCACCAGGAAGCTGGCGTAGTCGCCATTCCAGTCGATCAGGCCGCCGCGATCCAGTTCGAGGATGCGCGTGGCGAGGTTCTGCAGGAAAGAACGGTCGTGCGTGATAAACAGCACGGCGCCCTGGAAGTCCTTGAGGGCTTCTTCCAGCCAGGCAATCGCGCCGATATCCAGGTGGTTGGTCGGTTCGTCGAGCAGCAGCAGGTCCGGTTCGGATACCAGAGCCTGGGCCAGCAGCACGCGGCGACGCCAGCCACCGGACAATTGGGCCAGGGTCTTGTCGGCCGGCAGTTGCAGGCGGCTCAGGGTACTGTCGACCAGTTGCTGCAAGCGCCAGCCATCACGGGCTTCGAGGTCTTGCTGGACGTGCATCAGTTTGTCCAGGTCTTCCTCGGTGACGCAGTTCTGCGCCAGGTGATGGTATTGGGCAAGCAGTTCGCCCACGCCATCGAGGCCTTCGGCAACCACGTCGAACACGGTCCGTTCGTCGGCCACCGGCAATTCTTGCGGCAATTCGCCGATCTTCAGGCCCGGGGCGCGCCACACGGAGCCGTCATCGGGCTTCTGGTCGCCTTTTACCAGCTTCATCATGCTGGACTTGCCGGTGCCGTTGCGGCCGATGATGCACACCCGCTCACCACGGGCGATCTGCCAGGACACCTTGTCCAACAACGGCATAGCGCCGAAAGCAAGGGACACATCGCTGAATTTGAGCAGGGTCATACGCTTCTCCAAAAACTGGGCGCGCATTCTACCTGAGTTGGGGGGTGAAGCGGCCGGCATTTTCATGCCCGACACGTTCTGTAGGACATTTCTTGAGAACTTCAGCGAAGCGCCCTGCAAAGCTTTCACCGGCTGTAGGCAAAAGGCTAAGCTAGGAGCAATCAGTGTCGGCGGCGCCGGCACTAGTCCTGATTTCTTTGCACGGACGTCTCATGCGCAGTCGCCTTTTCAGCTTTTTATCTTGCCTGCTTCTTTCCTCCACCGCCGTCCAGACCGCCCAGGCAGTGGACCTGACCACCCAACGCCAATATTACGACCAGGCCAAGCGCGCCCTGGCCAAGGGTGACACCGGCCCCTATATGCAATACCGCCAGGCCCTGGCCGATTACCCGCTGACGCCGTACCTGGCCTACGACGAACTGACCGCCCGCCTGAAGACCGCGAGCAACCAGGAAATCGAACAGTTCCTGGCCAAGCATGGCGACCTGCCCCAGGCCAACTGGATGAAACTGCGCTGGTTGCGCTGGCTGGCCGAGCGTGGCGATTGGCAGACCTTTGAAAAGTACTACGACGCCAAGCTCAACTTCACCGAACTGGACTGCCTCCACGGCCAGTACCAACTGAGCCACAACCTCAAGGCCGAAGGCTACAAGACCGCCGAAGCCCTGTGGATGACCGGCAAATCCCAGCCGGCCGCCTGTGATGCCACCTTTGGCCAGTGGGCCGCCGCCGGGCAATTGACCGAACAGAAAATCTGGGACCGCGCCAAGCTGGCCGCCGAAGCCCGTAACTACCCGCTGGCCAACAGCCTGGTGAAAACCTTGCCGACCCTGGGCGCCCAGGGCCGCCTGATGGTGGACGTGGCGCAAAAGCCCACCCTGCTCAGTGACCCATCGCGCTTCCTGCCGGCCACCGAAGCCATGGCCGACGCCGTCGGCCTGGGCCTGCGCCGCCTGGCGCGCCAGGACCCGGAACAGGCCATGGCCCTGCTGGATGGGTATGCCAGCAGCATGCACTTCTCGCGCGGCGAAAAAGTGTCCATCGCCCGGGAAATCGGCCTGACCCTGGCACGCCGCTACGACCCCCGCGCCCTGGACGTGATGAGCAAATACGACCCGGAACTGCGTGACAACACCGTCTCCGAATGGCGCCTGCGCCTGTTGCTGCGCCTGGCCCGCTGGGAAGATGCCTACCAGTTGACCCGCAAGCTGCCCCAGGACCTGGCCACCACCAATCGCTGGCGCTACTGGCAGGCCCGCGCCCTGGAGCTGGCCGAGCCGAAGAACCCGCAAGCGCTGGTGCTGTACAAGGGCCTGGCACGGGAACGGGACTTCTATGGCTTCCTCGCGGCGGATCGCTCCCAGGCCCCGTATCAGTTGAATAACCAGCCCCTGGTAATGAGCCACGCCCTGGTCAACAAGGTGCGCAACACCCCGGGTGTGCGCCGCGCCCTGGAGTTTTATGCCCGTGGCCAGATCGTCGACGGCCGCCGTGAGTGGTATCACGTCAGCCGCCACTTCAACCGTGACGAAATGGTCGCCCAGGCCAAGCTCGCCTACGACATGAAGTGGTACTTCCCGGCGATCCGCACCATCAGCCAGGCCAAGTACTGGGACGACCTGGACATCCGCTTCCCCATGGCCCACCGCGATACGCTGGTGCGTGAAGCCAAGGTCCGTGGCCTGCATTCGAGCTGGGTGTTTGCTATCACCCGCCAGGAAAGCGCCTTTATGGATGACGCCCGTTCCGGCGTCGGTGCCAGCGGCCTGATGCAACTGATGCCCGCCACCGCCAAGGAAACCGCGCGTAAGTTCAGCATCCCGCTGGCGTCACCGCAGCAGGTGCTGGACCCGGACAAGAACATCCAGCTCGGCGCCGCCTACCTGAGCCAGGTGCACAGCCAGTTCAACGGCAACCGCGTGCTCGCCTCCGCCGCCTACAACGCCGGACCCGGCCGCGTACGCCAATGGCTGCGCGGCGCCGATCACCTGAGTTTCGACGTGTGGGTGGAAAGCATCCCGTTCGACGAAACCCGCCAGTATGTGCAGAACGTGCTGTCTTATTCGGTGATCTACGGGCAGAAGCTCAACTCGCCACAGCCGTTGGTGGATTGGCACGAGCGTTATTTTGATGATCAGTAAAAACAGCCGAAAGCTGCACACTTGAAGCTGCAAGTGCCCGCGTTGTGAGACGCGGGCATTTTTTTAGAGTTCGTCGTGGCCATCGTTGAATTGCAGGGCCGCCAGCCGCGCATACAGCGGGTTGCTGGCGATCAACTGCTGGTGGGTGCCCACTGCGACCAACTTCCCCTGATCCATCACCGCAATCCGGTCGGCGTTTTTTACCGTGGCCAAGCGGTGGGCAATCACCAGGGTGGTACGCCCCTGCATCAATTGCGGCAAGGCCTGCTGGATCAGGTGCTCGCTCTGGGCGTCCAGGGCGCTGGTGGCCTCGTCCAGCAACAGGATGGGCGCGTCCACCAGCAAGGCCCGGGCAATGGCCAGGCGTTGGCGCTGGCCGCCGGAAAGGCCCAGGCCGCCATCGCCCAGATGGGTCTGGTAACCGTCAGGCATTTGCAGGATGAAATCGTGGGCGTGGGCAATGCGCGCCGCGGCTTCGACCTGGGCAAAGGTGGCCTGCGGGTTACCGTAGCGGATGTTGTCTTCGACGCTGCCAAAAAACAGCGCCGGGCTTTGGGACACCAAGGCAAAACAGCGGCGCAGGTCCAGCGGGTCGAGACGGGTAAGCGGCTGGCCTTCGAGCAGCACCTGCCCCTGTTGCGGGTCGTAGAACCGTAGCAGCAAATCGAACAAGGTGGATTTGCCCGCCCCGGATGGCCCGACCAGGGCCAGGGTTTCGCCGGCCTTGACGCTCAGGTTCAGGCCTTCGATGGCATAACGGTCGGGACGCGATGGGTAGGAGAAATACAGGTCTTGCAGCTCCAGGCGGCCACTGACCCGCTGCGCCAACGTAATCGCGCCCGTGACCGGCGCCTGGATGTCATTGCTCGACTGCAACAGTTCGGCGATCCGCTCCGCCGCCCCGGCAGCCCGTTGCAACTCGCCGATCACCTCGCTCAAGGTGCCAAAGGCGCTGCCGACGATCAGGCTGTAGAACACAAAGGCCGCCAGCTCGCCGCCGGAGATGCGCCCGGCGATCACGTCCATGCCGCCCACCCACAGCATCACGCCGACGGCCCCCAGCACCAGCACAATCACCAGGGTGATCAGCCAGGCGCGCTGGACGATGCGTTTGCGCGCCGTGGCGAACGCCTCCTCCACCGTCACCGCGAAGCGCTGCTCATCCTGCACCTGATGGTTGTAGGCCTGCACGGTCTTGATCTGGCCCAGGGTCTCGGACACATAGCTGCCGACGTCGGCAATCCGGTCCTGGCTCTGGCGCGACAGGCTGCGCACGCGGCGGCCGAAGACCAGGATCGGCGCCAGCACCAGCGGCAATGCCACCACCACAATACTGGTGAGCTTGGGGTTGGTGATAAACAGCAACACAATCCCGCCGATCACCATCAGCGCATTGCGCAGGAACAGCGACAGGGATGAGCCGATCACCGATTGCAGCAAGGTGGTGTCGGCGGTCAAGCGTGACTGGATTTCCGAGCTGCGGTTGTGCTCGTAGAACCCCGGATGCAGGTAGATCAGGTGATTGAACACCTGCCGGCGAATGTCCGCCACCACCCGCTCGCCGATCCACGACACCAGGTAGAAGCGCGTAAAGGTGCCCACCGCCAGGCCCAACACGAGGATCATAAACAGGCCGATGGACTGGTTGAGCAGGTGCGGCGATTGGGTCATGAAGCCCTGGTCCACCAACAGGCGGATGCCCTGGCCCATGGACAAGGTAATGCCTGCGGTGACGATCAGTGCGAGCAAGGCGCCGACGGCCTGCCAGCGATACGGGGCGATAAAGCGCATGGCCAGGCGAATGGCGCGGCGTTGACGGGCTGACAGCATGGAGAGCATCACCTGAGGAAGACAAACCCAAGCCTACACCGCAATCGGATTGAACTTGGGTAAATCACAATGAGTCAGGTTAATTATGCCCCGCAAGACTAGGCCCTAGAGGCTATCGGTCTAAACTGCGGCTGGAAATCCGCAGCGATTTCTGCTGGAGTGGGCATTCAAGCCGCCGCCTGAGCCAGGCGTTGTCACAGCTCGGTCATACGGCGCAATTAGAGTCGCTACACACCCTGATGAGGAGACAGGCCATGTCCTTGCAAACCCGCAGCACTGACAAAGTTGAAGTAATCCGCCAGCCACAGCCGTTGCCTTGCTCGTATATCGATGCCCAGGGTCGCGAAGTGCAGATTACCGAAGAGATGATCCAGGGCGCCTGCGCCGAACTGGAACGCAAACTGGTCAAGCCTGCCCAGCAAGGCTGATATGCCCAAGCTCTTTCAGACCCGGCCCTGGTGGCCGGGTTTTTTATGCGCGCCTACCAGGGTGACGGGGTTGCGCCCAGGGCGTTGACGATGGCGTGCAAGGCTGTCGACTCGCCATGGATCCGCACCTGCAAGCCATCGATCTCCCGGCGCTCCGGGTAGTGCTTGCGCAACAGGTCGAATGCCTTGCGCTGTTCTTCCACCGTTCCTACCAGGCTACGGCGAAAGTCCGCATCGTCGCGGCGCGGGTCGTAGACGCTGCGGCACAGCATCGCCAGGGCCCAGGCCGGGTCGGTGCTGGCATTGAGGTTGACCCCGGCCAGCCATGGCTCGGGCAACAAGTCGCTCAACTGAATGTTCGCCGGCTGGCCAAGGTGCGCGCACAACGCCTGGTAGATCTGCGCCGTGCCGCGCTGCTTGCCGTCCAGGCTGTAGCCGGCGATATGCGGGGTCGCCAGCACGCACAACTCGGCCAACGCCACATCCACTTGCGGCTCGCCTTCCCAGACGTCCAGCACCGCCTGCAGGTCTTCGCGCGCCAGCAACACCTCACGCAGCGCCGCATTATCCACCACCGGACCACGGCTGGCGTTGATCAGCCAGGTGCCCGGCTTGAGCTGCTCAAGCCGCTGGCGATCGAGCAGGTGCCAGGTCGAGCCACTGCCGGATTTTTTCAGCGGGGTGTGTAGGCTGATCACATCACAGTGTTCGATGATCTGGTCCAGGCTGGCGTAATCACCGTCTTCGGCGGCCTGGCGTGGCGGATCGCAGACCAGCACCTTCCAGCCCAGGCCCTTGAGTACCTTGACCAGGCGCCCGCCCACTTCACCGGCACCGACGATGCCATAGGTACGCTGGGTCAGGTCTGCACCCTCGATTTCGGCCAGGGTCAGCAGGCTGCCCAGCACATAATCCACCACGCCACGGGCATTGCAGCCCGGCGCGCTGGACCATTGGATACCGGCCTTTTGAAAGTAGTCGAGGTCCAGGTGGTCGGTGCCGATGGTGCAGGTGCCGACAAACCGTACCGGCGTACCTTCCAGCAGCGCACGGTTGACATTGGTCACCGAGCGCACCAACAGCACATCGGCCTGTTCAAGGGCGGCGCGGTCGATGGCACGCCCCGGCACCCGGCGGACCTCGCCAAACCCTTCAAAGAACGCATCGAGCAGCGGGATATTTTCGTCGGCAACAATCAGCATGGCAGGCTCCTTTGGCGGACCCGCAGTGTACAGGCACCAGCCTGCGGTGCGTTTACAAATCCGCTACACAGGTATTTTCCTGACCCATCCGTCAACGCGTAGAATGCGCCGTCCTGCGCTCCTCCTTATCGGACATCTGTACGTGAACACTGCCACCCTGCCCCTTTCCCGCCCTGCCCGCGTTCGCCGGGAAGTCCACAGCCTGCTGGCGCTGGCCCTGCCGATCATGATCGGGCAACTGGCAACCACCGCCATGGGCTTTGTCGATGCGGTAATGGCCGGGCGCGTCAGTGCGCGGGACCTGGCGGCGGTGGCCCTGGGCAACTCCATCTGGATCCCGGTGTATCTGTTGATGACCGGCACCTTGTTGGCCACCACCCCCAAAGTCGCCCAACGCTTTGGCGCCGGTAGCCACACGCAGATCGGCCCGCTGGTGCGCCAGGCGTTGTGGCTGGCGCTGGTGGTGGGGTTTACCGCGTCATTGCTGCTGGTCAGTGCCGAACCGATCCTGCATGCAATGAATGTCGATCCCGAACTGATCGCGCCCTGCATGGGCTACCTGCACGGCATCGCGGCGGGCATGCCGGCGGTGGCGCTGTACTACGTGCTGCGCTGTTTCAGTGATGGCCTGGGCCGCACGCGCCCGAGCATGATCCTCGGCCTGGGCGGGCTGGCGTTGAATATCCCGCTGAACTACGTGTTCATCTATGGCCATTTCGGGGTGCCGGCCATGGGCGGCGTGGGTTGCGGCTGGGCCACCGGGATTGTGATGTGGGCGATGATGCTGGGCTTCGTCGGGTGGACGCGCTGGGCCCCGGCCTATCAGGCCAGCGAGCTGTTCAAGCGCTTTGACTGGCCGCAGTGGGCGGTGATCAAGCGCATCCTGGGCATTGGCCTGCCGATCGGCATCGCGATTTTTGCCGAATCGAGCATCTTTGCGGTGATCGCCCTGCTGATCGGCAGCCTGGGCGCAACCGTGGTCGCCGGGCACCAGATCGCCCTGAACTTCAGCTCCCTGGTGTTTATGATCCCCTACTCCCTGAGCATGGCCGTGACCGTGCGGGTCGGCCAGGCCCTGGGCCGTGGCGAACCCCGTGAAGCGCGCTTCGCCGCCGGCGTGGGGATGGGCACCGCACTGGTGTATGCCTGCCTGTCGTGCAGCCTGATGCTGCTGTTTCGCGAGCAGATCGCCACGATCTACACCGCCGACCCGCGAGTGGTGCAGGTGGCGGCGATGCTGATTGTGTTTGCGGCGCTGTTCCAGTTCTCCGATGCGATCCAGGTGACCGCCGCCGGTGCCCTGCGTGGCTACCAGGACACCCGGGTGACCATGGTCCTGACCCTGTTCGCCTATTGGGGCGTGGGCCTGCCGGTGGGTTACTTGCTGGGGCTCACCGACTGGCTGGGCCAGGCCAACGGCCCAAGCGGCTTGTGGCAGGGGCTGATCGTCGGCCTCAGCTGCGCGGCGGCGATGCTGGTGGTGCGCCTGGCATGCAGTGCGCGCAAGCGCATCCGCGCGGCGGGTTAAGCGAGCTTCTTGCGGATCCAGTACAGGTAAGTCCCCGCCTCTTCGCGCTGCTCCACCAGTTCATGATCGAGGAACACGCAGAACTTGGGGATATCGCGACGGGTCGAGGGATCGGTCGCGATAACCTTGAGCAGGCCACCGGGCGCCAGGTCGCGGATGTGCTGGTGCAGCATCATCACCGGCTCCGGGCAGTTGAGGCCGGTGGCGTCGAGGGTGCCGTCGACGGGTACATCCGAAAACTGACTCATACTTCACTCCGAAAACAGACCCGCCCCTGTGTGGGAGCGGGCTGCCCGCGATGACGTGGGCACATTCAACATTGATTTCGACTGTTATAACGCTATCGCGGGCAAGCCCGCTCCCACATTTTGGAGCGGCGCCCGCCATAGGATCAACGGGCCTTGGGTTTCTTTACGTCCAGGCGACGCAGGTGGCAGGTCACTTCCTCGCGGTCGTGGTACAGCTGCTTGCAACCGATTTCCACGCGAATGCCCCGCGCCTTGAAGCCTTCTTCGATGCGCTCCAGCAGGCGCTTCACTTCGGCGTAACGCTGTTTCATCGGCAACTTGAGGTTGACCACCGCTTCGCGGCAATGGCCTTCGCCAATCCAGGTTTCCAGCAAGGCCGCGTTGCGCGCCGGTTTCTCGACGATATCGCAGACCATCCAGTCCACCGGTTGCTTGGGGGTGAAGGTAAAGCCATCCGCCATCAAGTGTTGCACCAGGCCAGTGTCCATCAGGCTTTCGGCCATTGGGCCGTTATCAATCGCGGTCACCAGCATGCCACGGTTGACCAGTTGCCAGGTCCAGCCGCCCGGCGCGGCACCAAGGTCCACGCCGGTCATGTCGCCGTGCAGGCGCTCGTCCCACTGGTCGCGGGGGATAAAGTGGTGCCAGGCCTCTTCCAGCTTCAAGGTCGAGCGGCTGGGCGCGTCACGGGGGAATTTCAGGCGCGGGATGCCCATCGGCCACATGGCCGAGTTATTTGACTCGGCCAGGCCCATAAACACTTCGCGACCGCTCTTGAAAGTCAGCAGCAGGCGCGGCTTGCCCGGGTCTTCGACCAGTTTGCCGGCGACCAGCAGGGCCTTGCGCAGGTGCACTTCAAATTTCTTGCAGAAGTTCGACAGCTCCTTGCCATCGTTGGTATCGACCATTTCCAGCCACAGGCTGCCGCACACCGGGAAATCCCGCAGGTGCGCGAGGATCACGCTGATGCGGTCGGTTTCCGGCAAATCGATGAACACCCCACGCGCCCACTGCCTCGGGAAGATCAGCTCGGCAAAGCGCTGGCCGCGCATCAGGCGCTGGGCGCCGTCTTCTTCAGTGCAGACAAATTCGGCGCAGGCGCTGCCGGTCTTGGCCTTGGCATAGCCCGAAACGTTCAGGCGCGCGGCGTGTTCCGCGATCTCGGAACAGACTTCGCCTTCAAAACCCGGGCGGCAGTGCATAAAAAGGGTGTTCATTGAATCTCCTGGCAACTGGCTTGCTGTAGCGCAAGGCCTGTCATGAAAACGCGCGCATGATAGCCGAGTTCGGAACCTTGGACTTATCCATAGAGTCCAGTAATTAGCCTGCTACTCAAAACCGGGCTAGCTTATAAGCTCTGTTCGTCCCGTCAGGTCCGTAGCCGTGCGGACCATAAGGAGTCATGTAATGTCATCCGTTGATAGCCTGAGAACCCTTAAGACCCTGCAAGTCGACAGCCAAACCTACCACTACTTCAGCCTACCCGAAGCCGCCAAGAGCCTGGGTGACCTGGATAAGCTGCCGATGTCCCTCAAGGTGCTGCTGGAAAACCTGCTGCGCTGGGAAGATGAAAAAACCGTAACCGGTGCCGACCTCAAGGCGCTGGCCGCCTGGCTCAAGGAGCGCCGCTCCGACCGCGAGATCCAGTACCGCCCGGCCCGGGTGCTGATGCAGGACTTTACCGGCGTGCCCGCCGTGGTCGACCTGGCCGCGATGCGCGCCGCCGTGGCCAAGGCCGGTGGCGATCCACAGCGCATCAACCCGCTGTCGCCGGTGGACCTGGTGATTGACCACTCGGTGATGGTCGACAAGTTCGGCAATGCCGACGCCTTCGAGCAAAACGTCGATATCGAAATGCAGCGCAACGGCGAACGCTATGCGTTCCTGCGCTGGGGCCAGAGCGCCTTTGATAATTTCAGCGTGGTCCCGCCGGGCACCGGCATCTGTCACCAGGTCAACCTGGAATACCTGGGCCGCACGGTGTGGACCAAGGACGAAGACGGTCGCACCTACGCCTTCCCCGACACCCTGGTGGGCACCGACTCCCACACCACCATGATCAACGGCCTCGGTGTGCTGGGCTGGGGCGTGGGCGGGATCGAGGCGGAAGCGGCGATGCTCGGCCAGCCGGTGTCGATGCTGATCCCGGAAGTGATCGGCTTCAAGCTCACTGGCAAATTGAAAGAAGGCATCACCGCCACCGACCTGGTGCTGACGGTCACGCAGATGCTGCGTAAAAAAGGCGTGGTGGGCAAATTCGTCGAGTTCTATGGCGACGGCCTCGCCGACCTGCCCCTGGCCGACCGCGCCACCATCGCCAACATGGCCCCGGAGTACGGCGCCACCTGTGGCTTTTTCCCCGTCGATGAGGTGACCCTGGACTACCTGCGCCTGTCGGGCCGGCCGGCCGCCACCGTCAAGCTGGTGGAGGCGTACACCAAGGCCCAGGGCCTGTGGCGCAATGCCGGGGAAGAACCGGTGTTCACCGACAGCCTGGCCCTTGACATGGGCAGCGTCGAAGCCAGCCTGGCCGGGCCCAAACGCCCCCAGGACCGGGTCTCGCTGCCGGATGTGAGCCAGGCGTTCACTGACTTTCTCGACTTGCAGTTCAAACCCGCCAGCAAGGAAGAAGGTCGCCTGGAAAGCGAAGGCGGCGGCGGTGTTGCAGTGGGCAATGCCGACCTGGTGGGCGAAGCCGACTACGACTTTGAAGGCCAGACCTATCGCCTGAAAAACGGCGCGGTGGTGATTGCCGCGATTACCTCGTGCACCAACACCTCCAACCCAAGCGTGATGATGGCCGCAGGCCTGGTGGCGAAAAAAGCCGTGGAAAAGGGCCTGACCCGCAAACCCTGGGTGAAAAGCTCCCTGGCGCCTGGCTCCAAGGTGGTCACCGACTACTACAACGCTGCCGGCCTGACGCAATACCTGGATCAACTGGGCTTCGACCTGGTGGGCTATGGCTGCACCACCTGCATCGGCAACTCCGGGCCATTGCCCGAGCCTATCGAGAAAGCCATCCAGAACGCCGACCTGACGGTAGCGTCGGTGCTGTCCGGCAACCGTAACTTTGAAGGCCGCGTGCACCCGCTGGTCAAGACCAACTGGCTGGCCTCGCCGCCGCTGGTGGTGGCCTATGCCCTGGCCGGGACCGTGCGTATCGATATCAGCCGCGAGCCCCTGGGCACCGGCAAGGATGGGGCGCCGGTCTACCTGCGCGATATCTGGCCCAGCAGCCAGGAGATTGCCGACGCCGTGGCGCAAGTCAGCACCAGCATGTTCCACAAGGAATACGCCGAGGTGTTTGCCGGCGACGAACAGTGGCAAGCCATTGAAGTGCCGCAGGCCGCGACCTATGTGTGGCAAAAAGACTCCACCTATATCCAGCACCCGCCGTTCTTCGATGACATCGCCGGGCCATTGCCGGTGATCAAGGATGTACAGGGCGCCCATATCCTGGCCCTGCTCGGCGACTCGGTGACCACCGACCACATCTCCCCTGCCGGCAATATCAAGGCCGACAGCCCGGCCGGCCACTACCTGCGCGAACAGGGCGTGGAACCCCGGGACTTCAACTCCTACGGCTCGCGCCGTGGCAACCATGAAGTGATGATGCGCGGCACCTTCGCCAACATCCGTATCCGCAACGAAATGCTCGGCGGCGAAGAAGGGGGCAACACCCTCTACATTCCCACCGGCGAGAAGATGCCGATCTACGATGCGGCGATGAAGTACCAGGCCTCCGGCACGCCGCTGGTGGTGGTCGCAGGCCAAGAATACGGCACCGGCTCCAGCCGCGACTGGGCCGCCAAGGGCACCAACCTGCTGGGGGTCAAGGCGGTGATTGCCGAGAGTTTCGAGCGCATCCACCGTTCCAACCTGGTGGGCATGGGCGTGCTGCCGTTGCAGTTCAAGCTGGACCAGAACCGCAAGGCGCTGCAACTGACCGGCAAGGAGAAGATCGATATTCTCGGCCTGACCGATGCCGAGATCGAGCCGCGCATGAACCTGACGCTGGTGATTACCCGCGAAGATGGCCGCAGTGAGAAGGTCGAAGTGCTGTGCCGGATCGATACCCTCAATGAAGTTGAATACTTCAAGGCGGGCGGGATCCTGCATTACGTGCTGCGCCAGTTGATTGCTTCCTAACGCGTCAAGCCCGACAAAACACCGCCCTCGGGCGGTGTTTTCATTTTTGCCGCCCGCGACAGCCGCTATAATCGCGCGCCCATCCCTCCTGTAGGCGCGAGCGGGCTCGCCCCTGCATCGACCTGTTACAAGGATTTCCCGATGTTCGCTTTACCCTGGCTATACCTGGCCCTTCTTTCCATTGGCTATGGATTGGCCCTGGCCTACGGGCAACTGGGGTTACTGGCCCTGGTATCCATCGGCCTATTACTGGTGGCCGGTTATGCCGTGCGCCAGCAACACATCCCCTGGGCGCGCTACCTCGGCCACGGCCTGTTCATCGTCCTGGCCCTGGGCCTGGCAATGCACTGGCTGCCGGGTTTCTACAACGGGCGCGGGATCGACCCGCAGCGCTTCACGGCCGATGCCGTGCCCTTCTCGCTGTACCTGAACCAGGACAAGCCGCTGATCGGCTTCTGGCTGCTGCTGGCCTGCCCGTGGATCGTCGCCCGCCGCCCGTTGCGCCTGTCGATCTACGCCACGGCGCTGGCCTTGACCCTGACCACCCTCGCCGCCCTTGGCGGGGCAGTGCTGCTGGGCATGATCAGTTGGGCCCCCAAATGGCCGGACCAGGCCTGGCTCTGGGTGTTGAACAACCTGTTGTTGGTGACCCTGGTTGAAGAGGCGCTGTTTCGCGGCTATATCCAGGGCGGCCTGAGCCGGCGTTTCCAACAGTTGCCCTATGGCGAAAACCTCGCTTTGCTGCTGGCCTCGCTGCTGTTTGGCCTGGTGCATGTGGGCGCGGGCTGGCAGTGGGTGCTGCTGGCCAGTATCGCCGGCGCGGGGTATGGCCTGGCGTATCGATTCGGTGGCCTGGGCGCCGCGATTGCCACGCACTTTGGCTTGAACCTGCTGCATTTCGGCTTGTTTACCTACCCGATGCTGGCGGGCTGAACCGACCCTCTTCCTGGACCCTACGGCCGCCTTCGGGCGGCTTTTGCGTTTTCGGCCGCCAAAAAACCTAACCGAACGGTCAGTGGTCGCCCATCACCCTATTCGGCAAGAATGCCCAGGCGCTTTCGCACTCACCCAACCAGCACAGGCTTCACGTGCTGGGACTGTGTTGAGGGAACCCACGCCTTTACACCAGGCACCGAATAAGAACCCATGCCCATGCCTCTCAAGACCCTGTCCATCTTCGGTACCCGTCCAGAGGCCATAAAAATGGCGCCGCTGGCCATCCAACTGGCAAACGACCCCCATTTCGACTCGAAAATCTGCGTCACCGCGCAGCATCGCGAAATGCTGGACCCGGTGCTTGAGCTGTTTGAGCTGGTGCCTGACTACGACCTGAACATCATGAAAGCCGCGCAGAACCTGCCGGATGTGACCACCGCCATCATCCAGGGGCTGCAGGCGGTGCTGGACGACTTCAAGCCGGATGTGATCCTGGTCCATGGCGACACCGCCACCACCTTCGCCGCCAGCCTGGCGGCCTATTACCGGCAAATCCCGATTGCGCACATCGAAGCCGGGCTGCGCACCAACGACCTGTATTCGCCCTGGCCGGAGGAAGGCAATCGGCGCCTGACCGGCAGCCTGGCGACCCTCCACTTTGCGCCCACACAGACGTCGCGGCAGAACCTGCTCAATGAGGGGGTGGCCCCGCAAAACATTCATGTCACCGGTAACACCGTGATTGATGCACTGCTCAGTGCCGTGGAAAAACTGGTGCCAATGCGCGCCAGGTTTGATCGGCAGTTTTCCTTCCTGCCCCCAAAACAACGCATGGTGCTGGTGACCGGCCATCGCCGCGAGAACTTTGGCGAGGGCCTGGAGCGAATCTGCCGGGCCCTGGCTGACAGCGCCCGCTACTTTCCAGAGGTGGCCTTTGTCTACCCGGTGCACCCGAACCCCAATGTGCAGCAGCCCGTAAAACGCCTGTTGGCCGGGATCGACAATGTGTACCTGATTGCCCCTCAGGATTACCTGCCCTTCGTGTACCTGATGACCCGTGCCTACCTGATCCTCACCGATTCGGGCGGCATCCAGGAAGAAGCGCCCGCCCTGGGCAAGCCGGTGCTGGTGATGCGCGATACCACCGAGCGCCCCGAAGCGGTCGAGGCGGGGACCGTCAAGCTGGTGGGCACCGATGTCATGCGCATTACCCAGCACCTCAATATGTTGCTCAACAACCAGGCCGCCTATCGAACCATGAGCATTGCCCATAACCCTTATGGCGATGGCAATGCTTGCCTGCGTATCCGCGCAGCACTGCTGGACTTTCCCCAAAAAAACGAAGCCGCCGCATGAGTGTCGAGCAGATTTGCGTCATTGGCCTTGGCTACATCGGCCTGCCCACGGCCGCCATTTTTGCCTCGCGCAAAAAACAGGTGATCGGCGTGGATATCAACCCGCACACCGTGGATATCATCAATCGCGGGGCCGTGCATATTGTCGAGCCCGAGCTGGAGCAACTGGTTCACGCGGTGATCACCCAAGGCTACCTGCGGGCAACCACCACGGTGGAACCTGCGCAGGCGTTCCTGATCGCCGTCCCCACCCCGTTCAAGGACCAGCATGAGCCCGACCTGAGCTACATCAGGGCCGCCGCCGAAGCCCTGGCCCCCGCGCTGAAAAAACGCGACCTGGTCATCCTCGAATCCACCTCGCCAGTAGGCACCACCGAACGCATGGCCCAGTGGCTCGCCCGGGCGCGCCCCGACCTGAGCTTTCCGGCGACCCACGGCGAAGCCAGCGATATCCGGGTTGCCCATTGCCCGGAGCGCGTGTTGCCAGACCATGTACTGCGCGAGCTGGTGAGCAACGACCGGATCATCGGCGGCCTGACGCCGGCCTGTTCTGCCGCCGCCGCACAGCTGTACCAGACGTTCGTCGAGGGGCAATGCCTGGTGACCGACGCGCGCACGGCCGAGATGTGCAAGCTCACGGAAAACAGCTTTCGCGACGTCAATATCGCCTTCGCCAATGAGCTTTCCATGATCTGCGCACCGTTGAAGATCAACCCCTGGGAGCTGATTCGCCTGGCCAACCATCACCCGCGGGTGAACATACTCCAGCCAGGTCCGGGGGTCGGTGGGCACTGCATTGCCGTCGACCCGTGGTTTATTGTCAGCCAGGCCCCGGAACTGGCGCGGTTGATCCGCACCGCACGTGAGGTCAATGACTACAAGCCGCAGTGGGTGATCCAGCAGGTCAAGCTGGCGTTGGCCACCCTGCTGCTCAAGCGCACGGACCTGTCGGCAGGGAGTGTGCAGATTGCCTGCTATGGCCTGGCATTCAAGGCCGATATCGATGACCTGCGCGAGAGCCCCGCCCTGTGTATCGCCCGGCAGCTAGGCCAGGAGCTGGGGGTCAAGCTGCTGCTGGTGGAGCCGAATATCGAGGCGTTGCCCGCCGACCTGTCGATGCACGCGCTGACCGATGCCGCCGACGCCCTTGAGCGGGCGCAGATTCATGTCTTGCTGGTCAGGCACCGCGAATTCATGTCAATGCCCGCCCTGCGCGATGACCTCCTGGTGATTGATGCTGGCGGTGTGCTGGCGGCTTGAGGAAATACCGAGAATGAATGCGATGGAACGCTCTTTACGCAAACAACTGGCCCAGGCCCGTGAGCAAATCGCCACGCTCAACGACCACCTGCACAGTGCCAACGCCAAGCGCCACCTGGCCGAACAGCGGCTGATCAAGACGCGTGCCAGCCTCACCTATCAATTGGGCTACCAGTTGAAGACCGGCACTCGCTCGCTGGGTGCATTACTGCGCCTGCCGGCGACCTTGTTCAATCTGTACCGGCAAACCCGCAGGAACCGCCCGATTACCGCTCCCACAAAGGTTGAGCGTATGCGGCAGTCGCTGCCTGCCACGGCTCCAGTTATAGCGACACCCGCACCCCGCCCGCTGGCAGAGGCCGAGTATGTCCAGCGCCATCTGTTACCAGCCGCCCAGGACAATGCCAAGCCATTAAGAATGGCCTGTGTGATGGACACATTTACCTACGACGCCTACCGCCACGAATGCCAGTTGCTACAACTGACCCCGGCCCACTACCTGGCGGAACTCGAAGCGTTCCAACCCGAACTACTGTTTATCGAGTCGGCATGGCGCGGCCAGGATGACTTGTGGCGCAACAAGGTGGGCCACAACTGTGAAGAGCTACGCGGGGCCTTGCAGTGGTGCAGGGAGCACGATGTGCCTACGGTGTTCTGGAACAAGGAGGACCCCGTACACTACGAAACCTTCCTGAACACGGCCAAGCAATTCGACTTTGTATTCACCACTGATATCGACTGCATTCACCGCTATAAAGGCGCACTGGGACACGACCGCGTCTACTTGCTGCCCTTTGCCTGCCAGCCGGCAGTGCACAACCCAATTGAGCTGTATGAACGCAAGGACGGGTTCTGCTTTGCCGGCTCCTACTACGTCCGTTATCCCGCTCGGATCCGCGATCTGGAGAATATTTTCAGTGCACTGCCCGGCTTTCGACCATTGGAGATCTTTGATCGTAACCTCAGCCGCCAGCACGCAAACTATCAATTTCCAAACGAGTATCAGCCCTACATCGTGGGATCGCTGAGTGCCGACCAAATGTCCCTAGCCTACAAAGGCTACCGCTACGGCATCAATCTCAACTCGGTCAAACAATCCCAATCCATGTTTGCCCGTCGCGTCTTCGAGCTGCTGGGCTCCAACACCCTGACCGTCAGCAATTTCTCCCGTGGCCTGCGCCTATTACTGGGGGATTTGGTGATCACCACCGACGACAGCGCACACATGCTAAGCCGGCTCAAGATGCTGGAGGATACCCCCCTGGACATCGCGAAACTGCGCCTGGCCGGCCTACGCAAGGTGATGCAGGAACATACCTACACCCATCGTTTGCGCTATGTCATGGCCAAAGTTACCGGCAAGCTACAAGACAATCCCTTGCCCACGATTTGCCTCATCGCCAACGCAGTCAACAACGCAGAACTCCTGGCACTGACCCGACACCTGCAGCGCCAACACTACCCCCATATCACCATGAATGTGGTGGTGAACGTCAGAGCAACCTCCACTGACCCGCGCTTGCGCCTGATCAGCCGCAAGCAACTGAACGCTGCAAGCATGGCTGAGTTGGCCAACGGCGCGGACTGGGTCGGCGGGATGATCGCCGAGGATTACTACGGACCTCATTACCTGCTGGACCTGGCCCTGGCCACGCGCTACAGCCAGGCCAATGTGCTCGGCAAAGTGGCGCAGTACGCGGGGGACGAGTACGGCATCCACCTGCTAAACGCTGGGCAAGATTACCGTCGTGCCGACACCATCGCCGCCCGATGCGCGCTGATCAAAACCTCATTGCTGACCGGGCAAGCTGCCCACGATTGGCTCGATGCCTTGCCATCCCTTGAATACCGGGACCCGAAGGCACTGGCAACCGATGCCTTCAACTACTGCAAACATGCTGCGGGCCTGCCTACACAGCAAGTAAGCGCTACAGTGGACGATCCTAGGATGGACAGCGGTATCACCCTTGATACGCTGCAACATCAGGCAGAAACCATCCCTGCACAGGTAACCAGTACCCGTGCTCCGCATATCAGCGCTAGGGCCTTGGCAAAACTGTTTACCCCGATAGGCAACCGCCAAATACGAGATCGGCTTGATGCCGATGCCTGGCATATCAGCTCTTCCCTTGCACACGGTAAGCACGAGTACTGCTATGCCCGGCAGGAATTGAGCGTTGCTCAACTGACACGCAGCACGCCCCTCAAGCTATACCTCGACGCCACACCTGGCCTGAACATTCAGTTGGTTGTCCTGTTCCTTGATGCCCAGAAACAACGCATCAGCCACGTTATGCAGCCGGCCAATCGCCATCTGACCTATGATGTCCCACCCGAAACCGCCTGGGTTCGCCTCGGAATACGCGCTTATGGAGGCGGCAGTACGACGATCCGGGCATTGGTCCTGGAGCATCGTGATACCCAACCATCGACCCTGCTGGCCAAGGCCGGGCACCTGCTGCTGACCAACCATTACCCGGCCTATGACGACCTGTACCGCAACGGTTTCTTGCACACCCGTGTGAGCGCCTATCAAGCCCAAGGGCTGGCGGTGGATGTGTTCCGCCTGCGGCCCAATGAGCCGGTCAGCTACCAAGAGTTTGAAAATGTGGATGTCATCACCGGCGCCCAGGCGGCCCTGGCCACCCTGCTCGGGTCGGGGGAATACCCCTCGGTGCTGGTGCACTTCCTGGACCCGCAGATGTGGGAAGTCTTGCGCCTGCATGTGCACAGCCTGCGCATGATCGTCTGGGTCCACGGCGCCGAAATCCAGCCCTGGTGGCGACGGGCGCACAACTACGCCAGCGAAGAGCAACGGCAATTGGGCAAACTTGAAAGCGACCGGCGCCTGGCGTTCTGGCGCACGCTGCTGAACCCCATGCCGGCCAATTTGCAATTGGTCTTCGTCTCGCGCCACTTTGCCGAGGAAGTCATGGAGGACCTGGGCTTTCGCCTGCCGAACAACCAGTACCGGATCATTCATAACCCGATCAATACCCAGTTGTTTTCCTATCAGGAAAAACCGCCTGAGCAGCGCAAGAAAATCCTCTCGATCCGCCCCTATGTCTCGCGCACCTATGCCAATGACCTGAGTGTCAAGGCCATCCAGTTGCTGGCGCAAAAACCCTGGTTCAATGAACTGGAGTTTCGCCTGATCGGCGATGGGCCGTTATTTGAGGAAACACTGGCCCCCCTGCGCCAATACCCCAATGTACGGATTGAAAAGGGTTACCTGAAACAATCCGAAATCGCTGAACTGCATAAACACTATGGGGTGTTCCTGTGCCCCAGCCGCATGGACACCCAAGGTGTTTCCCGCGACGAGGCAATGGCCTCGGGCCTGGTGCCCGTCACCAATCGGGTCGGCGCAATACCGGAATTTGTCGATGACGACAGTGGTTTCCTGGCGGCCCCGGACAGTTTCACCGAACTGAGCGATGCCATTGAAAGCCTGTTCCTGAACCCGGGCATTTTCCAGGAAAAGTCCCTGAACGCCAGGCAACGCGTGGTCAGGCAAAGCGACACGCTGCAGATTTCCAGGGCAGAACTCAACCTCATACGAGATGCAAATGACCATCGAGAAAGCGTCGACCCTACAGATCATCCTGCTCTCGACACTCGGTTGGTGCATGTCATTGGCTCGTAAATTCATGCGGGTCACTCCAACCGCCACCTTGACCGCACATACCGCACACTTCTGCGCACAAGGCCTATTGATCGTCACGTTCTTATTGCCGATCAAAATCCTCATCCTGCTGGGCTCCGACTCGATACCCGAGTATTTACCACCGGTATTCAAGGCGTTCAGCAAGCCCTGGCTGATTATCGGCCTCAGTGTGTTGACCGCTGTGTTTTACGGCCTGTATTTAGTCTCGGAACTCATCGCGTCGCGCTATTCAAGAACGGGCGCCGACCAACTGATGAACCGCCACCCAAAGCCGGCCCCTTTAAATAATCAGCGACCCTTGGCAGTGCTGGTGTTTTCCAGGTTCACCCGTGGTTTGTCCGCGGCCACCTTTGTGACAACCGCCCTCGGCACCCTGCTGTATATCTACCCGGCGTTACTGAGCATTGCCCTGCTCTATATTGTCGTGGCCACAACACTGCTCATCGTTTTATACAATCGCCAAGCGCGCATTCGCTCACTTGTGCAGCGCCACCACAACCCACTGCTCAATGCCCTGTCCTCCCTGGGTTTCCTGGGAACCTTTGCCTTTATGGTCATGGACTTCCTGTACATGAACCCTGCCCCCATTTATATCGCCCTGATCTCGTTGATCCTGGTCCGGCAAAGTCTTGCCCGGCTCAAGGCGCTGATCGAGGACGCGATCTATCTGAAAAGCCACCAACACAAAATCAATGCCCTGTTTTTGGCCCATTGATTTGCAACTGCCCGAACAGGAGTGGGTTCACGTGCCCCGTATTGCCATGATCGTCTGGAACGAATTCCGTCACGACGCCCGGGTCTTGAAACAGGCCCAGACATTGCAGTCGGCGGGCTATCACGTCACGGTATTCGCGCTGCATACCCCCGGCGTGACCCGTAGTAAAGAAACCCTCACGGAGGGTATCCAGGTGATACGGGTAGCCCGCCGTCCGCTATGGCGATGGCGCGGCGCCAAGGTGCCCCCATCGACGGGCGCGCCGGCTGCCGGCAACCCCATGACCGCCCTGCGCGTCGTGGCGCGGCTGTGGACCCATATCGGCCTGGTAACGCGTATCGCCTGGCATCGCGCAACCGTGATCCACGCCCATGACGTCAATACCCTGCCCAGTGCCTGGCTCGCCGCCCGGCTCAGTGGCGCAAAGCTGGTGTATGACGCCCATGAGCTCAGCACCAGCCGCGAAGGTTACGGGCGCTATCGCCAGTGGGTGGCGCGGGTCGAACGCACGTTGATGCCCAGGACTGACGGCAACATCACCACCACCCAGGCCCGGGCGAAGTTCTTTGCCCGGGCCTACGCCATTGCCCGCCCGCAGGTGCTGCAGAATCGGCCACGGTTCAGCAACAGCCCGCCGACACAACGGATCCGCGCGGAACTGGGGCTGTTGCAGCCCTGGCCGATCGTCGTCTATCAGGGTGGATTGCAGCAGGGACGCGGGCTGGAGCGCCTGCTGCGGGTAGCAGCCAGCGTACAGAATGCGTACTTCGTGCTGATCGGCGGCGGAAAACTGAGCGTACCGCTGATGACATTGCGCGATGAACTGGGCTTGACTGAACGCGTGCATTTTATCCCGGTGGTGCCCCTGGCGGAGTTACCCAGCTACACCGCATCGGCCGACATTGGCGTACAGCCCCTCGAAAACACCTGCCTGAACCACTTCACCACCGACTCCAACAAACTGTTCGAGTACGTGATTGCCGGGCTGCCGGTGATCGCCACGGACTTCCCGGAAATTCGTCGGATTGTCAGGACCCATGACATCGGGCTGCTGGTGCCGGCGGGCGACGACCTGCCACTGCAAACGGCTCTCACGCGCCTGCTGAATGATCCCGCGCTACGCCGCCGGTATGCCGGCAACACACGAATTGCCGCCAGATACTTGAACTGGGAACAGCAGGAGGCAGAGTTGGTGACGCTGTACCAGCGGTTGGCGGGCAAGGGCCGGGGGCATCCATGACCACCCGTATCCTGCTCTTGAGCTTCTACTACCCGCCTGACCTGGCAGCCTTCCGTGTCGAAGCGATGGTCGAGGCCCTGCTGGCGCACCCTGGCGGCGAGGTGCAGATCGACTTGCTCACCACTCACCCCAACCGCTATGCCACCTCCTACACCGCCGACAGCACTGACCCGCAGCGCCCGGGGCTTTGTATTACGCGCATAGCCCTGCCCAGGCACGCCAACAACTTCTGCGATCAGGCCTGGGGGTTCACGGCCTATGCCCGTGGGGTGCGCCAGGCGATAAAAGGCAAGGCGTACGACTTGATCCTTGCTTCGTCCTCGCGGCTGATGACCGCCGCCCTGGCCGCCGCTATCGCCCACACGCGCAAGACTGCGCTCTATCTGGATATCCGCGATATTTTCGTCGATGTGTTGCCCGAGCTTTTCCCCGGTATCCGGGGCAAGGTCCTGGCCCGGCTGTTTGCCGTGGTCGAACGACTGACGATCAACCAGGCGTCGCGGGTCAACCTGGTGTCACCGGGGTTTCTCGCTTATTTCGTCGAGCGCTATCCGCACAAGACGTTTTCCACCTTTACCAATGGCGTGGACGATGCCTTTTTCAAGCCACCGCTCCCACAGGGCCCAGCCCGCGCACCCACCGACCGACTGAAAATTGTCTATGCTGGCAATATCGGTGCTGGCCAGGGCCTGGAAAAAATCATCCCGCCGCTGGCACAAAGGCTGGCTGACAGCGCCTGCTTCTCGGTGATTGGCCATGGCGGCACCCTGCAAAAGCTGCGCGACGAGCTGCAACGCCTGCAGATCACCAATGTCGAGCTGATTGCCCCCAGGCCCCGCTCCCAACTCATTGATGACTATCAAGAGGCCGATGTGCTCTTTTTGCACCTCAATACATTCCAGGCGTTCCTCAAGGTCGTCCCCTCCAAACTGTTCGAGTACGCCGCCACCGGCAAGCCGATCCTGGCAGGCCTGGCCGGCTATCCAAAACACTTTGCTACCACTCATATCGCCAACGCTTCGGTGTTTACCCCCGCCGACCTGGAGGCAGCCATCGCCGCCCTGGCCCGCTTGAAACTGGAGCCCACCGACCGCTCGGCCTTCATCCGCGACTACGCCCGGACCACCATCCAACAGCGTATGGCTATCGACATCCTGGGCACCCGCTGAGGCCGCGCCGATTATTGCAAAAATTAAGTTAAATAAAAGCCCGCCGCGGCCGACAACCCGTCAAAGCCTTGCGGATTGATCAATCATGCGTAATAACCAACCCGTTACCCAGCGCGAACGTACCTTCCCGGCTCAACAAAGGTTGATCTCCACGACCGATGCCAAAGGCGTGATCACTTACTGCAACGACGCGTTTGTCGAGATCAGTGGGTTTTCCCGGGAAGAGCTGATGCGCGCCCCACACAACCTGGTTCGTCACCCCGACGTGCCGGCGGCCGTGTTCGGGCACATGTGGGCGACGCTCAAACAAGGCTTGCCATGGATGGGCATCGTCAAGAACCGCTGCAAGACCGGCGATCACTACTGGGTCAACGCCTATGTGACCCCGGTGTTCGACGGCGAACAGGTGGTCGGCTACGAATCGGTACGGGTCAAGCCGACCGCCGAGCAGATCCGCCGCGCCGAAGCGCTGTACCTGCGGATCAACCAGGGCAAGTCGGCGATCCCACGCAGCGACCAATGGCTGCCGGTGCTCCAGGACTGGCTGCCGTTTATTCTGGTCAGCCAGCTGGGCTTCCTGATCGGCATCTGGTTCAACTCGCACTGGGGCTTTGCCCTGGCCGCCGCCTTGTCGGTGCCGCTGGGCCTGCTTGGCTTGAGCTGGCAACAGCGCGGCCTCAAGCGCCTGCTGCGCCTGGCCGAACAGACCACCTCCGACCCGCTGATCGCGCAGATGTACACCGACAGCCGTGGCGCGCAAGCACGCCTGGAGATGTCGATCCTCAGCCAGGAAGCCCGCCTGAAGACCTGCCTGACCCGTTTGCAGGACACCGCCGAGCATCTGAACGACCAGGCGCGGCAGTCCAACACCCTGGCCCACAACAGCTCAACGAGCCTGGAGCGCCAGCGCGTGGAGACCGAACAGGTGGCCACCGCGGTCAACCAGATGGCCGCCACCACCCAGGAAGTCGCCAGCCATGTACAGCGCACGGCCGATGCGACCCAGGAAGCCAATCGCCTGACCAGCCGTGGCCGCGACATTGCCGGGGAAACCCGCGAAGCCATCCAGCGCCTGTCGGTGGTGGTCGGGGAGACCGGGAGCACCGTGACCCAACTGGCCAAGGACAGCGACGAAATCGGCGGTGTGGTGGATGTGATCAAGGGCATTGCCGACCAGACCAACCTGCTGGCCCTGAACGCCGCCATCGAAGCGGCACGTGCCGGTGAGATGGGCCGTGGGTTTGCGGTGGTGGCCGATGAAGTGCGGCAACTGGCGCAACGCACCAGCGAGTCCACCGGGCAGATCCATGCCCTGATCGCCAAGTTGCAACAGACCGCCAGCACCGCCGTGCAGACCATGGATGCCGGGCATCGCCAGGCTGAAGAAGGCGTGGCCCGGGTGATGGAGGCTGACGCAGCGCTGGTGGGGATCAGCGAGGCGGTGGCGCACATCACCGACATGACCACCCAGATCGCCGCCGCGACCGAGGAGCAAAGCTCGGTGGCCGAAGAGATCAGCCGCAATATCAGCACCATTGCCTTGTTGGCGGACCAGACGTCAGAGCAGGCGTTGAACTCGGCGCAGTTGAGTGAGGAGCTGACCCATACGGCCAATACGCAGTATTCGCTGGTGGAGCGGTTTAACCGCTAGATCGCTATCGCAGGCAAGCCAGCTTGTGTCTTGATCTGGGAATAAACTCTGAGGTGAGAGGGGTGGATGGCAAGCTGTAAGTCCGCAGTGCTAGAAGCACGAGTGGGAGCAAAGCTGCCATCCACCTTTCCACTCTGGCCCATAAGCCCGAACAGTTGAACGAGCGCCACTCGAATCACAAGCGTGGGCTAAGCCAGAGTGCTCTCACTCCTGAGTGTAAGAGGGTTTTGCCATGATTTCCTGGGTCGGCATCGATATATCCAAATCAAATCTTGTTGTCTGGGTTCAACCCCAGGGCGAAGGATTTGAGGTTTCAAACCTTTCTGAAGGCTTTGCTGAACTGATCAAACGCTTAGGATGCTTCGAGGTTGGCCGAGTGTTGCTTGAAGCTACGGGAGGCTATGAGCGCCAGGTTATGGCAGCGCTTCAGGAGGCAAATTTCAACGTACTCCGGATCAATCCTCGCCGGGCCAGAGCCTTTGCCGTGGCAATGGGCAAGACGGCTAAAACTGATCCGATTGATGCGGCTGTTCTGGCCGATTTCGCCGAAGTTCTTCATGGGTCTCGTGAAAAACGCATTTCGCCTGA
>NZ_JBWKWY010000014.1:95141-133495 GCF_059422465.1 Pseudomonas sp. GW821-FHT01D09 | reverse complement strand
GTCGAATTCTGCGTAACTCTTTGTTTACCAAGGAGTTTTCCGTTTCGACTGCGCCGGAAGTGGGGCGAATTATAGACTTCCAGGATCTGCCGTCAAGGGTTAATTACGCTTTTGTTGCAGAAGGTGCTTTTTTAGCAATAAGGCGGGGAATTCGGCGCATCACCGGTGGAATCCGCAGGACCAAAAGCAGCCCTCCTATAGAAGCATAGATAGCCCACTCCTTCAGATCGGCACGCACGATCCACAGCATATGCAATAAACCAAGCCCCAGAATCACATACACCAGGCGATGCAGCTTCTTCCAACGAGCGCCTAGCCGACGTTGGCTGTAGCGATTGGATGTCACCGCCAACACCAGCAAGCACAGGAAACCCAACATTCCCACAATAATGTAGGGGCGTTTGCGCAGCTCGACGCCCAACTGCGACCAATCCAACCCAAGGATAAATACACAATAAGCCGCAAGGTGCAGCACCACATAAGCAAAGCACCACAACCCCAACTGCCGGCGCACGGCGATCCACCCCGCCCAACCGCTCAACTTTTGCAGCGGCGTCATCCCTAGTGTGACCAGCAACAGGATCAGAGTTCCCAACCCCAGGCGATCCACCAGTACTTTGCCGGGATCAGGCCCCAAGGTGAGACTCCAAGCCTCATACAACCAGTACAACGGCCACACCGCCGCCGCGATAAAGACGCCGAGGCGCCAGATGGGGTAGCGCATCAGTAGTTTTTCCGCAGATCAAGGCCCGTATAAAGAGAAGCGACCTCATCCGAGTAGCCATTGAACATCTGCGTCTCGCGTACATTCGGGCTGAACAAGCCGCTAGGCAGACGCCGCTCCCGCGCCTGGGTCCAGCGTGGGTGATCGACCGTAGGATTCACATTCGCATAAAACCCATATTCATCCGCTGCAATACTTTGCCAGGTGGTCTTGGGTTGCTCGCTGACCAGGCTGATCCGCACGATGGACTTCACACTCTTGAAGCCATACTTCCACGGCACCACCAAACGCAGCGGCGCGCCGTTCTGGTTGGGCAATTCCCGCCCATACATGCCCACGGCCAGGATCGCCAAAGGGTTCATCGCCTCATCCAGGCGCAACCCTTCTATATAGGGCCAGTCGATCAGGCCGAAACTTGAACGCTGGCCCGGCATGCTCTTGGGGTCCTGCAGGGTTTCAAAGCGGATGTACTTGGCCCTGGAGGTCGGCTCCACCTGTTTAAGCAAAGCCGATATGGGAAAGCCTATCCAGGGAATGACCATCGACCACGCCTCGACACAGCGTAGACGGTAGATTCGCTCTTCCAACTGATAGGGCTTCATGAAGTCTTCCAGGGCGTAGCGCCCCGGTTTTGCGACCTCACCATCAATCACGACGCTCCATGGCTCGGTCTTGAGGGAACCGGCATTCGCCGCCGGGTCGCCCTTGTCCGTACCGAACTCATAGAAGTTGTTGTAATGGGTCGCATCTTTGAACGGCGTGATGGCCTCGTCTTTGACCGTCACCGCCTGCCATTGCGTGCCAGGCAGCTTCTCGACAAACCAGCCGGGAGCCTTGCCAGGCTCGACATCGGCATAACGCGCAGCATCAGCTGCACTTGCCCAACGCGGCAGGCTGCTGGCAGCAATACCAGCCAGCGCGCCACCAAGCAAACTGCGGCGGGAGAAATAGAGGGATTGCGGGGTGACATCCGATTCGTGGCAGTCGGACGCTTTGGGTAACTTGATTAACATGGCAACTCCGCAGCATTGGAGAACTGATGCACCAATAGACTGCGGAGTATGGGGGAAATTACATTAAGGCAATGTTTTGCCCCGGCGCAGATGCAACAGGTACTGAATCGGCCCCGACGCCGCATACACCAGGAATGCCAGCAGCAGAATGCGCGGTGGATCGCTGAAGACCACGGCGAACACCAGCACCACCACCAAAATGGCCACAAACGGCACGCGCCCTTTGAGATCCAGCTCCTTGAAGCTGTTGTACTTGATATTACTGACCATCAGCATGCCTGCTGCCGCCACCATCAACGCCACCAGGAACGACATCTTGGAGCCCTGGATGCCGTAATCACTGAACGCCCAGACGATACCCGCCACCACGCCTGCCGCAGCCGGGCTGGCCAGCCCGATGAAGTAGCGCTTGTCCGCCGTCCCCACCTGGGTGTTGAAGCGAGCCAGGCGCAATGCGGCACCGGCGACATAGATGAAGGCAACCATCCAGCCGACCTTGCCCATATCCCCCAGGGCCCAGGCGAATGCCAGTAACGCCGGCGCAACCCCGAAGGCAACCATGTCCGACAACGAATCGTACTCGGCACCAAAGGCACTTTGGGTATTGGTCATCCGCGCTACGCGACCATCAAGGCCGTCGAGCACCATCGCAATGAAGATCGCAATGGCCGCAAAACCGAAGTATTTGCTCGCGCTCGCCGCATCACCTGCCGCCAGCGCGCTCTGGGCACTCATGGAATTGATGATGGAGTAGAAACCGGCAAACAGGTTCGCCGTGGTGAACAGGTTGGGCAGAAGATAGATGCCACGATGCCGGACCTTGCGGCCTTGTGCGTCATGCCCTTCTTCGACATGCTCATCGATCGGCAGCAGGCTTTCGGCGTCAGAGGCCTGGTTTGGCTCTTCGGGACGTTCGCTCATGGACTTTACCTTGCAACGGTGTGAAAAAATTCGACAGACACTTGCGGCGAGTGTTCGCCCGCAAACGATGCAGCTTTATACCAGAACCGGCTCTCAAACGAAAAAACGCGGCCGAGGCCGCGTTTTTTGTAGATACGCGCGACTTAGTTCTTGGCTTTGTCGACGATCTTGTTGGCACCGATCCACGGCATCATGGAGCGCAGTTGCTCGCCGATGACTTCGATACCGTGTGCGGCGTTGTTACGACGCTTGGCGGTCATCGAAGGGTAGCCGGTAGCGCCTTCGCTGATGAACATTTTGGCGTATTCGCCGTCCTGAATACGTTTCAGGGCGTTGCGCATGGCCTGACGGGATTCGGCGTTGATCACTTCCGGGCCGGTCACGTACTCGCCGTATTCGGCGTTGTTGGAGATCGAGTAGTTCATGTTGGCGATACCGCCTTCGTACATGAGGTCAACGATCAGCTTCAGTTCGTGCAGGCACTCGAAGTAGGCCATTTCTGGCGCGTAGCCCGCTTCAACCAGGGTTTCAAAACCGGCTTTTACCAGCTCAACGGTACCGCCACACAGAACGGCTTGCTCGCCGAACAGGTCGGTTTCGGTCTCATCCTTGAAGGTGGTTTCGATGATGCCGGTACGCCCGCCGCCAACGCCAGCTGCGTAGGACAGTGCAACGTTCTTGGCGTTGCCCGAGGCGTCCTGGTAGATCGCGATCAGGTCAGGGATACCGCCGCCCTTGACGAACTCGGAGCGCACGGTATGGCCCGGTGCTTTCGGCGCGATCATGATCACGTCGAGGTCAGCGCGCGGTACAACCTGGTTGTAGTGGATCGCGAAGCCGTGGGAGAAGGCCAGGGTGGCGCCTTTCTTGATGTTCGGCTCGATTTCGTTCTTGTACAGCGCGGACTGGAACTCGTCCGGGGTCAGGATCATGACCAGGTCGGCAGCCGCAACAGCGGAAGCCACGTCAGTCACTTTCAGGCCGTGGGCTTCAGCCTTGGCCACAGTGGCCGAGCCTTTACGCAGGCCGACAGTGACGTCGACGCCGGAGTCTTTCAGGTTGCACGCCTGGGCGTGGCCCTGGGAGCCGTAACCGATGATGGCGACTTTCTTGCCCTGGATGATCGACAGGTCACAATCTTTATCGTAATAAACTTTCATGAGGTTCCTCTATATATCCAGGCCGTAAGGCCATTCGCTAATTGGGTTAGATGCTGAGTACTTTGTCGCCACGGGCAATCCCGGTGACACCACTGCGTACGGTTTCCAGAATCGAGGCCGTCCCGATCGACTGGATGAAGCTGTCCAGTTTGTCGCTGGTACCGGTCAGTTGAACGGTATAAACGCTGGCGCTCACATCGACGATCTGCCCACGATAAATATCGGTAGTGCGCTTGATCTCGGCACGTTGGGCGCCCGTGGCCTTGACCTTGACCAGCATCAGCTCACGCTCGATGTGAGCACTTTCCGACAAATCGACCAGCTTGACCACTTCGATCAGTTTGTTGAGGTTCTTGGTGATCTGCTCGATCACCTCATCGTGGCCCACGGTGGTCAACGTCAGGCGCGACAGGGTCGGGTCTTCGGTCGGCGCCACGGTCAGGCTTTCAATGTTGTAGTTACGCTGCGAAAACAGGCCGACCACACGAGACAGAGCGCCCGGTTCGTTCTCCAGAAGCAGGGAGATAATGTGCCGCATGATTAGGTTCGCTCCGTCTTGTTCAGCCACATATCGCGCATTGAGCCGTCTTTGATCTGCATCGGGTAGACGTGCTCGCTGGTGTCGACCTGAATGTCGAGGAACACCAGGCGATCCTTCATGGCGAACGCCTCTTCCATCTTCGGCTTGAGATCCTTCAAATCGGTGATGCGCATGCCGACATGGCCATAGGCCTCAACCAATTTGACGAAGTCAGGCAGCGACTCCATGTAGGAATGGGAGTGACGACTGTTGTAGCTCATGTCCTGCCATTGGCGAACCATGCCCAACACACCGTTGTTCAGACAGACGATCTTCACCGGCAAGCCATATTGCAGGCAGGTCGACAGTTCCTGGATGTTCATCTGGATACTGCCTTCGCCGGTGACGCACGCAACGTCGGTCTCCGGGAAACTCAGCTTCACCCCCATGGCCGCCGGGAAACCAAAGCCCATCGTGCCCAGGCCACCGGAGTTGATCCAGCGGTTAGGCTTGTCGAACTTGTAGTACTGCGCAGCGAACATCTGGTGCTGGCCCACATCGGAGGTCACAAAGGCATCGCCCTTGGTCACTTCGCACAGGGTTTCGATCACGGTCTGTGGCTTGATGATGCTGCCGTCGCCCTTGTCGTAAGGGAACAGGCCGCGGTCACCGCGCCACTCGTCGATCTGCTTCCACCAGCTGGCAACGGATTCTTTGTTCGGCGTCTGACCGATGTCCTTGAGCGCAGCGACCATCTCGGTCAATACGCTTTCCACAGGCCCCACGATCGGCACGTCGGCCTTGATGGTCTTGGAGATGGACGCCGGGTCGATGTCGATGTGGATGATCTTGGCATTCGGGCAGAACTTGCTCGCGCCATTGATTACCCGGTCATCGAACCGCGCGCCCACGGCCAGGATCACATCGGCGTGGTGCATGGTCAGGTTGGCCGTGTAGCTGCCGTGCATGCCGAGCATGCCGACGAACTGACGATCCGAACCCGGGAAGGCACCGAGGCCCATCAAGGTGTTGGTCACCGGCAAGTTGAGCAGCTTGGCCAGTTCGGTCAAAGGCGCGGAACCGCCGCCCAGGATCACGCCGCCACCCGAGTACAGCACGGGGCGCTTGGCCGCCAGGAGCATTTCTGCCGCCTTGCGGATCTGCCCCGAGTGCCCACGCACGGCCGGGCTGTAGGAACGCAGCTTGGCTTTCTTCGGGAAGACGTATTCGAATTTTTCCGCCGGGTTGGTCATGTCTTTCGGGATATCGACCACCACAGGCCCCGGACGACCGGATTGCGCGAGGTAGAAGGCCTTTTTCATGACTTCCGGGATTTCCGAGGCGTGCTTGATCATGAAGCTGTGTTTCACGATCGGCCGGGAAATACCGATCATGTCGGTTTCCTGGAATGCATCAGTGCCCACCATGGTGCTCGCCACCTGGCCGGAAATGATCACCATCGGAATAGAGTCCATATACGCAGTCGCGATGCCGGTAATGGCATTGGTTGCGCCAGGGCCGGACGTTACCAGCACCACGCCGGCTTTACCGGTGGCACGGGCATAACCGTCAGCCATATGGGTCGCGGCCTGTTCATGGCGAACCAGGATATGGTTGACCGCCGGTTCCTTGAACAGTGCGTCGTAGACATGCAGCAGAGCACCACCCGGGTACCCGTAGATATAGTCGACGCCTTCGTCACGCAAAAAGCGGACGAGCATCTCACCGCCAGATAAAAGCTCCACGTTGTTCACCTCTAAAACGCCAGAATACCGTCCGTTGAAAACCGACGGGTCTTAATAGGTTTACTTCTCAACAGAGCATGAGCGACGGTGGTCGCCGACTACGTCAGCACTGACTGAGCAAGTATTGGGATCGTCCCAAGTGTTGCGGGCTTTTCCCACCCAGCGCGAGGTAACGCGTTGCGGGTGTAACAGGTCGGCGCGGATGTGCGCCTCATGATCTGCTGAGCGGGCCTGCTTCTGGCAGTCCCGATACAGCGGACTTTGGATTCTTCTGTTTCAGCCCCTTCAAGTCAAGCAATAATTGCGCTTTTTTCCAACTAAGCGCATGAGAACGTAGAAGAAAGGGCTTTGAGGAGGGATAAAACTCGCCTGAATGTCGTCAAGCGGTAGAAATGTGCGCAAGACTGCCGAAAAACCCGGCAGTCAGGCAATTAACGAGCGCCGACGATCAATTGGTCGAACTTTTTCAGCGCAGACCGCAAGCCGAGGCTCTCCCGGGGGCGATCGGCGTAGACCATCTCGGCCATCTCCAGGATGCCCGACGCATTGGGCAGCGGCAGGTCCTGTTCGAGGATCTGTTTCATCCGGGTCAGGAAGATCCACTGCAACCACTGATGAAAATCCAGGGTATCCACGGAAAACGGCTCGACACTGCTCAGCGCCTCGGCACTGGGGGACACTTCATCCCACCAGCCCGCCAGGCGCAATTCACGCTCTATCAGCAACAGCTGCTCGGCAATCGCCGGAAAACGCACATCCATCACAGACTGACCTTGGCCTTTTGCCGAGCCTGGGCGGCACCGGCGGCATCCCCCTGCTTCTCGCGCGCCTGGGCAATCAAGCCCCAGAGGCTGGCTTGCAGGTCAGGACGACCGTTGGCCATGGTCAGGCCACGACGGGCAAACTGCTCGGCTTGCGCGGCGTCACCCTGGGCCATGCGCACTTGTGCCAGGCGGTAGAGCACCTGCGGTTCACGCGGCGCGACACGCTGGGCGCGCTCAAGGCTGGACGAGGCACCGTTCAGGTCGCCACCGGCCTGCTGTTGCTGCGCGGTGGTGAGCAAGGCCAGGACCGGGCCATCCAACTGCTCGTCGGCAGACAGGCCGCCGGCATTGGCGGACGGAATCCCGCTCGGGGTCGACGGCATGTTGTAGGTGCCCTGGTTGACCGGCGCGGTATCAATCGGCGCGGAGGTCGACGGCCCCGGTGTGATCGGGCCCGGCGTCCAGGGTGCCGAGCTGATCGGCGCAGACGTGGTGGCACCACCGCCCGGCACCATCACCACCACCCCGGAATCCTGGGGCACGGCCTGGGTCGTGGCAGGGTTTGGACGGGTGACCACGGTCTGGCGAAAACCGCCATTGGCCGAGATCCGGTCATTGTTGGATACGGCCGTACCGGAATCCACCACCGGGATGGAGCCGCGCTGCACGGTGGAGCAACCACTGAGCAAAGCCAATGTTGTAACAGCTGGAATCAACCACTTGTTCACTTGAAACCCTCTTTGCTTAATTCATCCAGCCCTTGACCCAATCCATCACCGAATCCGCATCCGTGGGCACACCTGTGCCACACGGCGCGCCGGCTGGCGGTTCGCTGCCGCGAATATACGGCATCTGCACCGCGCCCGGACAGTTGGCGTCGGAGCCCTGACCGGTATGGGGATCGATCCAGGCCTGCACGATATTGTCAGGTTGCGGCATGTTCAGGGGCAGCGGGTCGGCCTTGCGCATAAAGCTGGTCCAGACCTGCAGGGCGCCGGTCGCACCGGTGAACGGTGTCTTGCCATTGTCATCGCGCCCCAGCCACACCACTGCCAGCAGGTCCTGGCTGAAACCGGCGAACCAACTGTCACGGGAGTCGTTACTGGTGCCGGTCTTGCCGGCCAGCGTCAGGTTGGACGGCAGCACGCTGTACACAGAGCGCCCCGTGCCTTCACGCATGACGCGCTGCATGGCGTTCTGGATCAGGTAGATGGAGGCCGGGTCAAAGCGCTGTTCGATCTGGAACGGGTAGCGCTTGAGCGGTTCGCCTTCGGCCGTGAGGACACTGCGGATCCCGCGCATCGGCGTATTGAAGCCACCGTTGGCCAGGGTCTGGTACATGGTCGCGACTTCCATCGGGCTCAGCCCCCCCGCGCCCAGCAACATCGAGGGGAACGCCGGGAACTCGCGGCTCACGCCCAGTCGCGCCAGAGTCTTGAGCACATTCGGCACCCCCAGCTCCAGGCCAAGCCGCGCCGTGGACAAGTTGTAGGAATGGGCCAGGCCCTGGTACAGGAACACCGTACCGTGGGAGCGACGATCATAGTTCTGCGGCTTCCACACCTGGCCGTCGGCGCCCTTGACCGAAAACGCTTCGTCGGACAGCCAACTGGTCAGGGTGTACTTGCTCGGTTTTTCCAACGCCGTGAGGTACACCGCCGGCTTGATCAGCGAGCCAATCGGGCGCACGGCATCCAGCGCGCGGTTGAAACCGGCGAAGCTGGCCTGGCGGCTGCCGATCATGGCCTGGACTTCACCGGTTTCCGGGTTGGTCACTACCATGGCCGCCTCGACTTCGTCCGAGCCTTTACGCCCGGCCAGGCGTTTGAAGGTGTCGCTGACCGAAGCTTCGGCCTTCATCTGCAGGATCGGGTCGAAACTGGTGAAGATGCGCAGGCCTTCTTCGGTCAAGTCCTCGTCGCGATAGTCTTCGCGCAACTGGCGCTTGACCAGATCGATAAAGCCGGGGAATGAACTGTCGGCCAACTTGCCACGGGTGGTGACGCCCAGGGGCATCTTCTTCGCGGCGGCTACCTGCTCTGCAGTGGCTACGCCCTGCTGTTCCAGGACGTCGAGCACCAGGTTGCGGCGCTCCAGGGCCCGCTCCGGGTTACGGCGCGGGTTGTAGTAGGACGGCCCCTTGACCATGCCCACCAGCAACGCCACCTGGTGCAGCTTGAGCTCGGACAATGGCTGGCCGAAGAAGAACTGGCTGGCCAGGCCAAAACCGTGCACCGCCCGCTGGCCATCCTGGCCGACGAACACCTCGTTGAGGTAGGCCTCCAGGATCTCCTGCTTGCTGTAGTGTAGCTCCAGCAACATCGCCATCATGGCTTCGGTGAGTTTGCGGGTCAGGCTGCGTTCACTGGTCAGGTAGAAATTCTTGACCAATTGTTGCGTCAGCGTACTGCCGCCCTGGGTCATCCGCCCGCCGGAGGTGTTGACCCACACCGCGCGGGCGATGGACTTGGGCGAGACGCCCCAGTGGCTGTAGAAGTCCCGGTCTTCGACCGCAACCAGGGTTTCCAGCAGGTACGGCGGCACCTGATCGATCTTGATCAGGATGCGATCTTCAAGGTTCTTCGGGTAAATCCCGCCGATCAGCAGTGGCTCAAGGCGCACCACCGGCAGCTTGCCGCCATTGAGGGCGGACAGTTCGGCCACGTAATCGCCGGAGAAGCGCACGCGCACCGGTTGCGCCGTTTCCAGGCCTTCATAGAACTGGAAGCCCCGGGTATTCAAATCCACGGTATTGCCGCTGACCGCCGCCGCCCCCGGGCCGTTGGCCACGGCTTCGCGCCGGTAGCCCAGCGCGTCGAGTTCGGTCAGGAAGTCTGCCTTGCTCAGTTTCTGGCCGGTAAACAGCTCCAGCGGGCGAGCGTAGACCTTCGCCGGGATGGTCCAGCGTTTGCCAGAGAACTTCTCCTGGACCACGGCATCGAGGTAGACCGCGATGCCTGCGATCACCACCAGGCCAACCAGGCCGAGCTTGAGCGCCCAGCCCAGCCAGGGGCGCAGGCTACGGGAAGGAGGTTTTTTACGGGAGCGGGGAGATCGGGTACGAGTCATGGCGGCGGATTATACGCATTTTATTGATGATCAACATGAACCGGACGGCGGTTTGCATGACCGGCTTGAGCGGCCATAATGCGCTCCACTCTTTTCCCAGACTCCGAAGGATCGCCTGTGAGCCAGCCACTGATTGCCGCCCTGCAAAACCCGGCCCTGTTTCCTCATCCGGTAGAAGCGTTTCAAGTCATCGAAACCCATATTTCCTGGGTCCTGCTCACCGGTCCCTATGCCTATAAAATCAAGAAGCCGGTGAACTTCGGCTTCCTCGACTTCACCCAATTGGACGCCCGCAGCCACTTCTGCAACGAAGAGCTGCGCCTCAACCAACGCCTGACGCAAGATTTGTATCTTGACGTGTTGCCGATCACCGGCAGCGTCGAAGCGCCGCAACTGGGCGGCGAAGGCCCTGCCATCGAATATGTGCTGAAAATGCGCCAGTTCCCGCAAAGCCAACTGCTGAGCACCTTGCAGGCCAATGGCGAGCTGACCTGCGGCCATATCGATGAAATGGCCAGCCAGATTGCGCAATTCCACCTCAACGCGCCCAAGGTTCCCGAGGCGCACCCCGCCGGCACCCCGGACGAGGTGATGGCGCCGGTGCGGCAGAACTTCGAGCAGATCCGTCCGTTCCTCAGCGACAAGGCCGACCTGGCCCAACTGGACGCGCTGCAAGCCTGGGCCGAGAGCAGCTTCGAGCGCCTCAAGCCCCTGCTGGAACAACGCAAGCTCAATGGTTTTATCCGCGAGTGCCACGGTGATATTCACCTGGGCAACGCGACCATGATCGACGGGCACGTGGTGATCTTCGACTGCATCGAGTTCAACGAGCCGTTTCGCTTCACCGACGTGTGTGCCGACACCGGCTTCCTGGCCATGGACCTGGAAGACCGCGGCCTCAAGTCCCTGGCCCGGCGCTTTATCAGCCAGTACCTGGAACTGACCGGCGATTACCAGAGCCTGGAGCTGCTGAACTTCTATAAGGCCTACCGTGCCCTGGTGCGGGCCAAGGTCGCACTGTTCAGCATGCCGCCCGAGGCAACGCCCGTGGAGCGCGCAACCACCCTGCGCCAGTACCGCAACTACGCCAACCTGGCTGAAAGCTACAGCACCATCCCCTCGCGCTTCCTGGCCATTACCCATGGCGTGTCGGCGACCGGCAAAAGCCATGTGGCGATGCGCCTGGTCGACGCCCTCGGCGCCATTCGCCTGCGCTCCGATGTAGAACGCAAGCGCCTGTTTGGCGAGCAACAGGTCGAAAACACTCCGCAAGCCGGGATCTATGCCACGGACGCCAGCGCCGCGACCTACACCCGCCTGCATACCCTCGCCGAAACCGTGCTGCGCGCAGGCTTCCCGGTGGTACTGGACGCGACCTACCTCAAGCGCGAGCAACGCGCCGCCGCTGCCCAGGTCGCAGAAGCCACCGGTGCGCCCTTCCTGATCCTGGATTGCAATGCACCGCAAGCCGTTATCGCCAGTTGGCTGGCGAAACGTCAGGCAGATAAAAACGATCCGTCTGACGCCACCCTGGCGGTCATTGAACAGCAACAAGCCAGCCGCGATCCCCTGAGCGCTGAAGAGCTGCTGCTGAGCAAGCGGGTCGAGACCAATGAAAGCGGGACGCTGGACGCGCTGGTTGCCCATGTCCGCCAGCGCCTGCCAGGGCTGTAGGAAATATTTCACGGCCGTGATGCGGTTAACAGCTCACGGCCCAAAATAGTGGCACTATAATGGCATCATACATCCAACAGGAGATGCCGCCATGGGCCAGCCGAAGCTGCTTGATACTCCGCTCTACGCGCTGCTGCATAAAGATGACATCCGTGGCTTCAATCAGGAACGCCCCAAGGATGGCCCCATTGATATGCAGGGCGGCGACTTCCGTGGGCTTGACCTGCGCCACCTGGACGCCGAGGGCGTGGACTTCACCGACGCCTACTTCCGTTCGGCCGACTTGCGTGGCCTGGACCTGCGCGGCTGCTCGCTGGAAGGCGCCAGCCTGGCCCATGCGCAGATTTCGGGCACTTACTTCCCGGCCGAATTGAGCGCTGACGAGATCCTTATGTCGGTCAATTTCGGTACTCGCCTGCGTTACCGCACCCGCTGACAGCCCCCCCTTATCCCCGGCTGCGCGCAACGCGGGCTGGGGGCTTGCGCCCACCACCGTCAAGATTCCAGCGCCAGCCTTAGAAGCGTTTACATCGTTTCTGAGCAAAGAACTACGCTTTTCCTACTGAGCGCTACACTCCTTTCAGGCTTGCCTGGTCACGATACCCACCGAACCATTCGGCCATCGCAAGGAGGCTTGATGAATGATGAGCTGCAACACCTGAAAAACCTTGGCAAGACTTCGGCGCAATGGCTGCATGCGGTGGGCATCCATAGCGCTTCGGACCTGCGCCGCCTAGGCGCGGTGGACGCCTACCGAGCGGTACGCACCCGCGGTTTCCGGGCGTCCAAAGTCCTGCTGTATGCCATCGAAGGCGCCTTGATGGATGTGCATTGGAACGATATTCCCACCGAGCGCAAGGAAGCCTTGAATCGCCAGCTGGAAGCGCTGTCGGCGCACAACAAAAACTGAGAAAGCCCAGTGTTTGCGCAGACTCCAAACAGGCGTTTGAGGAAACTCCCAAGGGACATGAAAACAAATGTTGACTCTCAAATGAGAATCGTTATGATTATCACAACTGGTCGCGAGATCAGCCGATAACTGAAAGACCATTGGTTCGGACTCTCAGCTTATCTCCTCATCAGGCTAATCACGGTTATTTGACCCGGCTCTTGCCGGGTCTTTTTTTGCCTGGGTTTTATGACCCGGACATATGAATACATTCCTTGTGGGTGCTGGCGTGCCTGCGATATCGATCTATCCGTAACCCATGGGCCAACTGACCCACCGCCCTCGCCGGTTCCTACAGGTTTTTAGCGGGCGATGATCAAGGGATGGCCCCGCTCAGGATGGGGCTGTACCAGCACATCCAGGCCAAACACCGCCTTGAGCAGCTCGGGACGCAACACCTGCGCCGGTGTATCCAGGGCATGGGGCCGCCCGTCCTCCAGCAGCAGGATGCGGTCACAGTAACGCGCCGCCAGGTTCAGGTCATGGAGGATCACCAGCACCGCCGCGCCACGGTCGGCAAAGCTGCGGATGGCCTGCAAGGTGGTGTGCTGGTGCAACGGGTCGAGCATCGAGGTCGGCTCGTCGAGCAATAAGGTCTGCCCCGCCTCGCCCGGCCAGAGTTGCGCCAGCACCCGCGCCAGGTGCACGCGCTGGCGTTCACCGCCGGACAACGCCAGGTAGCTGCGCCCGCTCAAATGGCCCACATCGGCGGCCTGTAGGGCGGCGTGGATGATTTCATCGTCGCGCACCCGGCCGGTCTGATGGGGCAAGCGCCCCATGCCCACCACTTCCTCGACACGAAAAGCGAAATCCAGGGTCGACACCTGGGGCAGCACCGCCAGACGCTGGGCCCGTTGCGCGCCCGGCCACTCCTTGAGTTCGCGGTCGTCCAGCCAGACCTGCCCTTCATCCGCGGGCAATTGCGCGCACAACGCGCCCAGCAACGTGCTTTTGCCGGCGCCATTGGGGCCGAGCACACCCAGTACTTCACCGGGTTTCAAGTCCAGGGTCACATCGGCCAATACGGTTTTGCGACCGCGACGGATCTGCAGGTTTTCCACTCGCAGCATCAGGCGCGCCCTCGTAACAGCAGGTAAAGAAAAAACGGCGCGCCGATAAAGGCAGTAACAATGCCAATGGGCAACTCCGCCGGCGCCAGGGCCAGGCGGGCCGCCAAATCGGCGAATAACAACAGGCTCGCCCCCGCCAGCACCGACGCCGGCAGGAGCACGCGATGATCCGGCCCCGCCAGCAGCCGCACCAGGTGCGGCACTACCAGCCCGACAAAGCCGATCAGCCCTGCGGCGGCGACCGCTGCGCCAACCCCGAGGGCAGTGCAAAACACCAGCTCGCGCTTGAGCCCCTCGACATTGATCCCCAGGTGACTGGCTTCCGACTCCCCCAGCAGCAAGGCATTGAGCGCCTTGGCCCGGCGCGGCAGCCACAACGCCACACCGACACTGACCAGCAGCAACGGCCACAACCGCGAGTAGCTGGCGCCATTGAGGCTGCCAAGGTTCCAGAACGTCAGGGTGCGTAAGGTGGCGTCATCCGCCAGGTAGGTGAACAGGCCCACCGCCGAGGCCGCCAGGGCGGTCAGGGCGATGCCGGCCAACAACATGGTCGCGACATGGGTCTGGCCGTCGCGCCGTCCCAGGCGATAGACCAGCGCGGTCACGCCCAGGCCACCGAGGAATGCACACAGCGACAGCAGATACGGCCCCACGGCGTCCGGCAGGCCACCGAAGGCCGCGCCGCCGACGATGGCCACCGCCGCCCCCAGCGCCGCGCCACTGGATACGCCGACCAGCCCCGGGTCGGCCAACGGGTTGCGAAACAACCCCTGCATGGCGACCCCCGACAGCGCCAGCACCCCGCCGACCGCCAGCCCCAGCAAAGTGCGCGGCAAACGGATCTGCCCCAGAATCAGTTCAGCCTGCTCCAGGCCTTGGGCCTCGATGGGCACGCCCAGTAAGCGTAACGCGGCACGTAATGTGTCGAGCAACGGCAAGCTGACCGGCCCCAGGGCCAGGGACAGCCAGATCGCCACGGCACACAACAAACTCAAGCCGATAAACAGCGCGCGAGGTTTAACCAGAGTGGTCATGGGGCGGCTTGGGTTTTAGCGGGGTAGAACCCGGCGGACAAGGCTTGCAGGCTGGCTGGCAAACGAGGGCCCAGGCCACCGACCAACAAGGTGGGGTCCAACTCAAACACCCGGCCGGTCTTGGCCGCCGAGGTGTTCGCCAGAATCGGGTTTTGCTTGAACAAGGCCGCGCGGGCGGCCTCGCCGCTCAGGGCGCGGTCGGAGAACACCAGCACGTCAGGACTCAGCCCCGCCAGGGATTCCACGGAAAATGGCTTGTAGCCACTGTGCGTCGCCAAGTTGTGCCCGCCGGCGTGTTGCAACACCCAATCGGCGGCCGTGTCCTTGCCGGCGACCAGTGGCTTGCCACCGGCATGCCCGAGCACCAGCAGCACGCCCGGGGCCTTTTGCCGGGTTTGCGCCTGGGTCACGGCCGCTTTTTGCCGGTCGAGTTGCTGTTGATACGTACCGAACAGGGCCGCAGCCTTGTCTTCAGCCCCCAACAGCTTGCCCAGGTGTTGCAGGTTGCCTTGCAGGGTCGGCAGGTCCGGCTGCGCGGAGAACAGCTCCACCTGCACCCCCGCACTGCGGATCTGCGCCAGCACCGGCGGTGGCCCCATTTCCTCGGTGCCTACCAGGATCTGCGGGCGCAGGCTCAGGATCCCTTCGGCGGACAGCTGGCGCTGGTAACCGATACTGGGCAGCGCCTTGAGCGATTGCGGGTGCTGGCTGGTGGTGTCGACGCCTACCAGCTTCGACTCCCCGCCCAGGGCCGTCACCCACTCCGACAGCGCCCCCCCGGCGCTGACCCAGCGTTGCGGCAGCTCAGCGGCTTGCGCCACGGGGTTGACCAGCAGTCCGACAACAAGCGCAATAGCGCTGGTACTCAGGCGCATAAAAGGGTTTCCTTCCTAGGGGTGGAGCCAGTCATGTGACCGTCTGGCATCGTACTGAGCACGCAGTCGGCTGACGGGCGAAGCCGGCATTTGATAATTGTTTGCATTTGAACGTCAAGCACCAGGCTCGCCCGCAACCCCTGGATTGTCCTGCGGCCCTTGATCTGTACCTGCTGAGAGTATTCATGAAGTTTCTTTGCCCCTCCCACGAGCTTGCCCAAGACAGCAGCCGCGGCTTCGATATCGATGGCCGCAAGTTACTTGCCGTGCGCCGCGAAGGCCGGGTGTATTTCTATATCAACCGCTGCCCCCATCGCGGCGTCCCGCTGGAATGGCAACCTGACCGGTTTCTCGACCCCAGCGCGAGCATGATCCAATGCGCCACCCACGGCGCGTTGTTTCTGATCGAAAGCGGCGAATGCGTGGCCGGCCCCTGCGCGGGCCAGAGCCTGACACCCCTGCCCGGCCGCGAAGACGCACAGGGGCTGTGGGTGCAACTCTAGTCGTTGAGCAGCACAGGCAAAGGGCGATCAATGCAGATTTCCTGTGCACTGACATTCACGCCATAGGCCAGGACCTGCACCCCAGCGGCCTTGGCTTCACGCAGTGCAGCGGCATACCCGGGATCGATCTCCTCGGCCGGCCTTACGCCATCGATGCCGGACACATTCACACAGTACAACTGCACGGCTCGTACACCGTTACGGGCCAAGTGCGCCAACTCCCGTAAATGCTTGGCACCACGCTGGGTCACTGCATCGGGAAACGCCGCGATAGGCGTGCCGTCAAAGCCCAGGGTGACACTTTTGACTTCGACATAGGCCGCGCCGTCGGGGTAGTCCAGGCGAAAGTCGATCCGGCTTTTCTCCTGGCCGTAGGGCACTTCACGCTTTAACGCGGTAAAGCCGTTGAGCTCAGTGATCACCCCCGCATTCAGCGCCTCTTCAACCAACGGGTTGGCCCGCGCAGTGTTGACGCACGCCAGCCGGCCCTGGGGGGTTTGCGCGATCTCCCAGGTGCCCGGCAGCTTGCGCTTGGGGTCGTTGGAGCGGCTGAACCAGACCGGCCCGCCCTCGACCATGCAGTTGAACATCGAGCCGGTGTTGGGGCAGTGAATGGTGAGCAATTCGCCGGCAGCGGTTTCGATGTCGGCCAGAAAACGCTTGTAGCGGCGAATCAGCCGACCTTCTTCGAGGGGAGGATGAAAGCGCATCAGCCTTGCCAGCTCCGCAAGCCACGGGCAATTCGCTCCACCGCTTCCTGTAGGCGATCGAGGTTCTGCGTGTAGGCAAAGCGCACATGATGACCCGCCTGGAAGCGACCGAAATCCAACCCAGGCGTAAAGGCCACATGCTCGGTTTCAAGAAAATGCCGGCAAAACGCGAAGGCATCGCCACCCAAGGCGCTGATATCGGCATACAGATAAAACGCCCCCTCAGGCTCGACCGCAATCCCGAACCCCAGCTCGCGCAAGGCCGGCAGCAGAAAGTCACGCCGGCGCCCGAATTCGGCGCGGCGCTCCTCGAGAATCGCCAGGGTTTGCGGGGTAAAGCAGGCCAATGCCGCGTGTTGGGCCATGCTCGGCGCACTGATGTACAGGTTTTGTGCCAGTTTCTCCAACTCACCCACCGCCGCGGGCGGCGCCACCAGCCAGCCGAGACGCCAGCCGGTCATGCCGAAATACTTTGAAAAACTGTTGAGGACGAACGCCTCGTCATCCACTTCCAGCACGCTGGCCGCGTCAGTGCCGTAGGTCAGGCCGTGATAGATCTCATCCACCACCAGATGGCCATTGCGGGCCTTGATCGCACTGGACAGACCGGCCAGTTCATCACGGGTCAGGATAGTCCCGGTCGGGTTGGCCGGCGAGGCAACCAAGGCCCCCACGCTGTCCTGGTCCCAATAACGCGCCACCAGGTCGGCGGTCAGTTGGTAGCGCACCTCGGGGCCAACCGGAACCAGTTGCGCCGCCCCTTCTACCAGCCGCAGAAAATGCCGGTTACAGGGGTAGCCAGGGTCCGCCAGCAACCAATGCTTGCCGGGGTCCACCAGCAGGCTGCTGGCCAGGAGCAAGGCCCCGGAACCGCCCGGGGTGATCAGGATGCGCTCGGGGTCGATACTCAAGCCATAGCGCTGCTGGTAGAAACCACTGATGGCCTCACGCAGTTCCGGCAGCCCACGGGCGGCGGTGTAGCGGGTCTTGCCGTTGGCCAGCGCGGCCTGGCCGGCCTGGATGATCGGCTCGGCGGTGGTGAAGTCCGGTTCGCCGATTTCCAGGTGGATCACGTCATGGCCGACAGCCTGTAACTCATTGGCCCGTGCCAGCAACGCCATGACATGAAAAGGTTCGATCGCGCGACTGCGAGCGCTATAGGGCTGGGCCATTAGCCTTCCTTAACGGTTGAACAAACCTCGATTCTACCCAACCGGCGCCACAAAACCTGCTGTATTCCCCCAAGACCTGCGTCAGACGTCCAGCAACCCTGTGCAGAACGGCTAAAATCCATAATCGAGACAGTACGCACCCGCTGCGCGGCGCCCTGTGGTGCTTTGCAGACGAACAGGACACTGCCTCGACAACCGGGAGTGGCGCACCCCGAAGCTATCTGGTAAGTTCGCCCGCTTGCAGCCGCAGGGCCGGCAGGTGTCGGTGATGTTGCAATCCTGCGCAATGGATTAGAAGAGTGAGAGGCGGTCTATTCATGTCCACCCAAGCAAAGCAACAGCAGACTCAAGGTCTCGGCGGCTTCGAACCTTACGTAGAAAAGAAGGGCGAAGAGTACATGGGCGAGTCCATGCGCGAGCACTTCACCAAGATCCTGAACAAGTGGAAACAGGACTTGATGCAGGAGGTCGACCGTACCGTTGACCATATGAAGGACGAAGCCGCCAACTTTCCTGACCCGGCCGACCGTGCCAGCCAGGAAGAGGAATTCGCCCTCGAACTGCGAGCCCGTGATCGTGAGCGCAAGTTGATCAAGAAGATCGACAAGACGCTGCAACTGATCAAGGACGAAGAATACGGCTGGTGCGAATCCTGTGGGATCGAGATCGGTATTCGTCGCCTGGAAGCCCGTCCTACCGCAGACATGTGCGTGGACTGCAAGAACCTTGCAGAAATCAAGGAAAAACAGGTCGGCAAGTAATCCCTGCCGGGCTGAACGAATGGGGCGTGCAAACGCCCCATTTTTGTTTCTGGGGTTTGGCGGTTTTCCAGTAATATCCTGGCCATGACAGCCTCTCCCTATATCGGGCGTTTCGCCCCCACGCCCAGCGGCCATTTGCACTTCGGCTCTCTGGTTGCAGCCCTCGCCTCCTATCTCGATGCCCGCGCCAATCACGGCCGCTGGCTGATGCGCATGGAAGACCTCGACCCACCCCGTGAAGAGCCCGGCGCCCAGGCAGCGATCCTGCACGCCCTGGAAAGCTATGGTTTTGAATGGGACGGCGAACTGGTCCGACAAAGCGAGCGGCATGATGCCTACGCCAAAGTGCTGAACGACCTGTTCAACCATGGCCTGGCCTACGCCTGCACCTGCTCGCGCAAGCAACTGGAAGCGTATAACGGCATTTACCCTGGCCTGTGCCGCAATGCCGGCCACGCTCAGCTGGATGCCGCCATTCGCCTGCGGGTCCCTGAGCTGGAATACCATTTCACCGACCGCGCACAAGGCCAATTCCGACAACATCTGGGCCGAGATGTAGGCGATTTCATCATCCGTCGTCGCGACGGCCTGTATGCCTACCAACTGGCCGTGGTGCTCGACGATGCCTGGCAAGGTGTCACCGATATCGTGCGCGGTGCCGACCTGCTGGACTCCACGCCACGCCAGCTGTACCTGCAAGAGCTGCTGGGCCTGCGCCAGCCGCGCTATCTGCATGTGCCGCTGATCATCCAGCCGGACGGCAACAAACTGGGCAAATCCTACCGTTCCCCACCGTTGACACCGGACCAGGCCATACCTTTGCTATTAAGGGCCCTGCGCACCCTCGGCCAGATGCCGGGGGATGAACTGCTCTACGCCAGCCCACGGGAACTGCTGGATTGGGGCATCCAGCACTGGGATGCCAGCCGGATCCCGCGCACACTGACCCTGGCCGAAGCGCAATTGCGCTGAAGGCGCTTGCAGCCTGCCAGCCATCCGTTAACATCGCCGCAGTTTTTCAATCAGAGGCCAACATGTACATCTATCGATTGGTCCTGCTGCTGGTCGTCGGGATCTACCTGTTTTCTCCCGCCATCATGGACTGGTGGATCGACGCCACAGGCGCCTGGTATCGCCCCTATCTGCTGTGGCTGATCCTGATCGTCGTGACCTTCATCCTGCAGAGCCAAAAAGATGCCGATGAGCTTTAGCCTGACCCAGATGCTGCTGATCAGCGCCGCCTACCTGGCCGCGCTGTTCGGGGTGGCCTGGATCAGCGAGCGTGGGATGATCCCGCGGGCGATCATTCGCCACCCGCTGACCTACACCTTGTCCCTGGGCGTGTATGCCAGCGCCTGGGCGTTCTATGGCACGGTGGGCCTGGCCTACCAATACGGCTATGGGTTTCTATCCAGTTACCTCGGGGTGTCCGGGGCCTTTCTGCTGGCGCCGGTGTTGCTGTACCCGATCCTGAAGATCACCCGCACCTACCAATTGTCTTCGCTGGCCGACCTGTTTGCCTTCCGCTTTCGCAGCACCTGGGCCGGCGCGCTGACCACGATTTTCATGCTGATCGGCGTGCTGCCGCTGCTGGCCCTGCAAATCCAGGCCGTGGCCGACTCCATCGGTATTCTCACCCATGAACCGGTGCAACATCGGGTGGCCCTGAGCTTTTGTGCGCTGATCACTTTGTTCACGATTTTTTTCGGCTCGCGGCATATCGCCACCCGGGAAAAACACGAAGGCCTGGTGTTTGCGATTGCCTTCGAGTCGGTGATCAAGCTGATCGCCATCGGTGGCGTGGGCCTGTATGCACTGTACGGCGTGTTCGACGGCCCGCAACAACTGGAACTGTGGCTGCTGCAGAACCAGACCGCCCTCGCCGCCCTGCACACCCCGCTGCAAGAAGGCCCGTGGCGCACGCTGCTGCTGGTGTTCTTTGCCTCGGCCATTGTCATGCCGCACATGTACCACATGACCTTCACCGAGAACCTCAACCCACGCTCGCTGGTCAGCGCCAGTTGGGGGCTGCCGCTGTTCCTGTTGCTGATGAGCCTGGCAGTGCCGCTGATCCTCTGGGCCGGCCTGAAACTGGGGGCCACCACCAACCCGGAATACTTCACCCTCGGCATCGGCATCGCCGCCAACAGTAAATCCCTGGCGCTGCTGGCCTATGTCGGTGGGTTATCGGCGGCCAGTGGCTTGATTATCGTCACCACCCTGGCGCTGTCGGGCATGGCCCTTAACCACCTGGTGCTGCCGCTGTACCAGCCGCCCGCCGAAGGCAATATCTACCGCTGGCTGAAATGGACACGCCGCGCGCTGATCGTGGCAATCATCATGGCCGGCTATGGCTTCTACCTGCTGATGGCGGCCGAGCAGGACCTGGCCAACCTCGGCATTGTCGCGTTCGTCGCCACCTTGCAGTTCTTGCCGGGCGTTCTCTCGGTGCTGTACTGGCCAACCGCCAATCGACGCGGGTTTATTGCCGGGCTGCTGGCGGGGATCCTGGTATGGCTGGTGACCATGCTGCTGCCGCTGGTCGGCAACCTGCAGGGGTTCTACATCCCGCTGCTGAACATGATCTACGTGCTGGATGACACCAGCTGGCACATGGCAGCCATCGCCTCGCTGGCGGCCAACGTGCTGATGTTCACCCTGATTTCCCTGTTCACCAACGCCAGCCCCGAAGAAACCAGCGCCGCCGAAGCCTGCGCGGTGGATAACGTGCGCCGCCCGCAACGCCGTGAACTGCATGCCGCCTCGCCCCAGGAATTTGCCACGCAACTGGCCAAGCCCCTGGGCGCCAAGGCCGCGCAGAAGGAAGTGGAGCAGGCGCTGCGCGATCTGTACCTGCCCTTCGACGAGCGCCGCCCCTATGCCCTGCGCCGCCTGCGCGACCGCATCGAGGCCAACCTGTCCGGGTTGATGGGCCCCAGCGTGTCCCAGGACATGGTGGAGACCTTCCTGCCCTACAAAGCCGGCGGCGAAAACTATGTAACCGAAGATATCCACTTTATCGAGAGCCGGCTGGAGGACTACCACTCGCGCCTCACCGGCCTTGCCGCCGAGCTCGACGCCCTGCGCCGCTACCACCGCCAGACCTTGCAGGAACTGCCCATGGGCGTCTGCTCCCTGGCCAAGGACCAGGAAATCCTGATGTGGAACAAGGCCATGGAGGAGCTGACCGGCATCGCCGCCCAGCGCGTGGTCGGCTCACGCCTGGCCACCATCGGCGATCCGTGGAAAGAATTGTTGCAGGGTTTTATCAACCTGCCGGATGAACACTTGCACAAACAGCACTTGGCCCTTGATGGCCAGACCCGCTGGCTCAACCTGCACAAAGCGGCAATCGATGAGCCCCTGGCCCCGGGCAACAGCGGCCTGGTGCTGTTGGTCGAAGACCTGACCGAAACCCAGATGCTCGAAGACAAGCTGGTGCACTCCGAGCGCCTGGCCAGCATTGGGCGCCTGGCGGCCGGCGTGGCCCATGAGATTGGCAACCCGATCACCGGTATCGCGTGCCTGGCGCAAAACCTGCGCGAAGAGCGCGAAGAAGACGGCGAAATCACCGAAATCAGCGGGCAGATCCTCGAGCAGACCAAGCGTGTCTCGCGCATCGTGCAATCGCTGATGAGCTTCGCCCACGCCGGCGGCCACCAGAATCACGATGAAGCGGTGTGCCTGGCTGAAGTCGCCCAGGATGCCATTGGGCTGCTGGCGTTGAACCGGCGCAACTTTGAAGTACAGTTCTATAACTTGTGCGACCCGGAACACTGGGTGGTCGGCGATTCACAACGCCTGGCCCAGGTGCTGATCAACCTGTTGTCCAATGCCCGCGACGCCACACCCGCCGGCGGTGCCGTCAGGGTCAAGAGCGAAGCGTTCGAGCATACGGTCGACCTGATCGTCGAAGACGAGGGCAGCGGTATTCCACAGAACATCATGGACCGATTGTTTGAACCCTTCTTCACCACCAAGGACCCCGGTGAAGGTACCGGTCTGGGCCTTGCACTGGTCTATTCCATCGTTGAAGAGCATTATGGACAAATCACCATCGACAGCCCGGCTGACACCGAAAGCCAACGCGGCACCCGTATTCGGGTGACCTTGCCGCGTTATGTCGAAGCGACGTCCGCTGTGAACTGAGACCGTCGAGAGAATTGAATCAATGCCGCACATTTTGATCGTCGAAGACGAAACCATTATCCGCTCTGCCTTGCGTCGCCTGCTTGAACGTAATCAGTACCAGGTCAGCGAAGCCGGCTCGGTGCAGGAAGCCCAGGAGCGTTTCAGCATTCCCACATTCGACCTGATCGTCAGTGACCTGCGCCTGCCTGGCGCACCGGGCACCGAACTGATCAAGCTGGGCCAGGGCACGCCGGTGCTGATCATGACCAGCTATGCCAGCCTGCGCTCGGCCGTCGACTCGATGAAGATGGGTGCGGTGGACTACATCGCCAAGCCTTTCGACCACGATGAGATGCTCCAGGCAGTGGCGCGTATCCTGCGTGACCATCAATCGGCCAGCAGTGCCCCGGCGGAACGGCCAGCCGGCAAGGCCGCCAGCGACAAGCCCGGGGTCGACAACAGCAATGGCGAGATTGGCATCATCGGCTCCTGCCCGCCCATGCAGGACCTGTACGGCAAGATCCGCAAGGTGGCGCCCACTGACTCCAATGTCCTGATCCAGGGCGAGTCCGGCACCGGCAAGGAGCTGGTAGCCCGCGCCCTGCACAACCTGTCCAAGCGCGCCAAGGCACCGATGATCTCGGTGAACTGTGCGGCGATCCCCGAATCCTTGATCGAGTCCGAACTGTTCGGCCACGAGAAAGGGGCCTTTACCGGCGCCAGCGCCGGGCGCGCAGGCCTGGTGGAAGCGGCGGACGGCGGCACGCTGTTCCTCGACGAGATCGGTGAACTGCCCCTGGAAGCCCAGGCGCGCCTGTTGCGGGTGCTGCAGGAGGGCGAGATTCGCCGGGTCGGGTCGGTACAGTCGCAAAAAGTCGACGTGCGCCTGATTGCAGCGACCCACCGAGACCTGAAAAGCCTGGCAAAAATCGGCCAGTTCCGCGAAGACCTGTATTACCGCCTGCACGTGATCGCCCTCAAGCTGCCGGCCCTGCGTGAACGCGGTGCCGACGTCAACGAGATTGCCAACGCGTTCCTGTTGCGCCAGAGCGCGCGGGTCAACCGTACCGACCTGACGTTTGCCGCCGACGCCGAACAAGCCATCCGCCATTATTCGTGGCCAGGTAACGTGCGCGAGCTGGAAAACGCCGTGGAGCGGGCCGTTATTCTGTCGGAGAGCCCGCAGATCTCCGCCGAGCTGCTGGGCATCGATATCGAACTGAGTGACCTGGACGATGACGATTTCATTGGCCTTGCACCACAACAGGGCGGCAGCAACACCAGCCATGAGCCCACGGAAGACCTGTCACTGGAGGACTACTTCCAGCACTTCGTCCTGGAGCACCAGGACCATATGACCGAGACCGAACTGGCGCGCAAACTGGGCGTCAGCCGCAAGTGCCTGTGGGAGCGGCGCCAGCGCCTGGGCATTCCACGGCGCAAGACCGGGGTTGCCAGCGAAAGCTGAGACCAGCTCGCACCGGGTAACACCGCAAACGTGAAAAAACTGTTACCTCAGATATTCACGTAACAAAAAGCCGGGGCTTACGGTAACGAAGCCCCGGCTTTTTTTCGCCCGCCGACTACCCAAAAACCGGCCAACCCCCTGATTTTGCTGGCGCTCGCAAAAGTTGGCACGCACCCTGCTATATGCTTAGTACAAAAACAATAAAAAGCACCGAACACCTACAATAAAAATAAGACGAATCGACTCACGCACAATAAAAACAACACGGCGGAGGCGCAGCTAACTGATTCTTTTGGAGAGGCGTTGCATTTGGGGCTTGCCCCGCAACCAGGCCGAGAACAACAAAAACTGCCCTAAGGCAGAGCCTGAACTGGTTGGATCCTTGATCATAGCAACACAGCGACCAAAGCAATCCGTTTGCTCTTGACTCCCGATTGGGAGTGTCATGAAGGTGAAATCTCATGGCAAGGGCGATCAATAAAAACAAGAAGCCCGACATCAATAATAAAAATAGAGCACGCAACTACTTCTGGGGGAGCTTCGGCTCCCCTTGTAGTTTCTGCGATTTGAGCATCCAACCTGCCTTATTTCAGTCTCTGGCTCGACGCTTGCAGCTAGTTCCTACACCATCCCCTGACTAAATGCTAGAATCCCGGCCCATCATGCGGTCATTCTTCGTTATGGCCGAACATTCCTTCAAACAGTGCATCCCATGCTGAAGAAGTTGTTCCAGTCATTCCGTTCCCCCTTGCGTCGTACGCAACACATCCGCAGCACGCCTGAAGTGCTCAACAGCAATCAACATTCGCTGCAGCGCGCTCAGTTCAGCCGTTATGCGGTGAACATCGTCGAACGCCTGCAGAACGCTGGCTACCAGGCCTACCTGGTCGGTGGCTGCGTGCGCGACATGTTGCTCAACATCACGCCCAAGGATTTCGACGTCGCTACCAGCGCCACACCCGAACAGGTACGCGCTGAGTTCCGCAATGCGCGGATCATCGGGCGGCGCTTCAAGTTGGTGCATATCCACTTTGGTCGCGAGATCATCGAGGTCGCGACCTTTCGCGCGGGCCACCCGCAAAACGATGAAGAGGAAGACAGCAACCAGTCTTCCCGCAACGAAAGCGGACGCATCCTGCGGGACAATGTGTACGGCACCCTGGAAGAAGACGCGCAACGTCGCGACTTCACCATCAATGCCCTCTATTACGATCCGGTCAGCGAGCGCATCCTCGATTACGCCAACGGCGTGCACGATATTCGCAATCACCTGATCCGTCTGATCGGCGACCCCACGCAGCGTTACCAGGAAGACCCGGTGCGCATGCTGCGGGCCGTGCGGTTTGCCGCCAAGCTGAACTTCGGCATCGAGAAACACACCGCCGCGCCGATTCGCAAGCTGGCGCCGATGCTGCGGGAAATCCCCTCGGCGCGCCTGTTCGAGGAAGTGCTCAAGCTGTTCCTTTCCGGGCATGCCGCCGACACCTTTGAAATGCTGGTGGACCTGCAGCTGTTCGATCCACTGTTCCCGGCCAGCGCCGATGCACTGGAACACAACCCGACGTACACCCACACGCTGATCAGTGAAGCGCTGATCAATACTGACCTGCGGATCAAACAGAACAAACCGGTCACCCCGGCGTTCCTGTTTGCCGCCCTGCTCTGGCCGGCGCTGCCCGCCCGGGTTCTGCGCCTGCAGAACCGTGGCATGCCGCCGATTCCGGCGATGCAGGAAGCCGCTCACGAACTGATCGCCGAACAGTGCCAGCGCATTGCGATCCCCAAGCGCTTCACCATGCCGATCCGCGAGATCTGGGACATGCAGGAGCGCCTGCCACGGCGCAGCGGCAAACGTGCCGACCTGCTGCTGGACAACCCGCGCTTTCGTGCCGGCTATGACTTCCTGCTGCTGCGTGAAAGCGCCGGCGAGCAGACCGATGGCCTGGGCGAATGGTGGACCGACTACCAGGATGCCAATGACAGCGAACGCCGCGAGATGATTCGTGAACTGAGCAGCAAAGGCGAAACCACGGGCGACGGGCCGAAAAAGCGCCGCCGCAGCAGTGGCAGCAAACGCAAGCGCAGTGCCGCCGATACCTCGGGCGAATAAACCGGTGGAACGTATCTACATCGGCATGGGCAGCAACCTTGCTGCCCCGCAGCAGCAATTGCGCAACGCCATCGAGGCGTTGGCGCAGTTGCCGAACACCACACTCGTCGGTGTTTCTGCCTTCTATCAAAGCGATTCCCTGCTCCCCGGCCAGCCGCGCTATACCAATGCCGTGGCGGCGCTGGATAGCGCCCTCGCCCCGCTGGAACTGCTCGACGCGCTACAAGCCATCGAGAACGATCAGGGCCGCGAGCGCCTTGAACGCTGGGGCCCACGCACCCTGGACCTGGACATCCTGCTGCTGGGTAAACGCCTGATCGATGAGCCGCGCCTCAAGGTGCCGCACTATCAAATGCATCTACGAGCGTTTGTGCTGTATCCGCTGGCTGAACTGGCGCCTGCCACTTTGCAACTGCCTGACGGCCGCCTGCTCAGTGATCTGCTCGCCGGATGCCCGTTCGTCGGCCTCGAACGCCTCCCTCAATCCCTGTAGGAGCTGGCTTGCCTGCTCCTACATTGATCTTCAGCGCCAGCCAAAAAGCGTTCCAGCCTGCTGAATCGCATCAGTAACAGCGGTAACACCTCCCTCGTAACAATGCGGTAACACATCCAATTGACTTCCAGAGTCCTCCTCACGACTATAGGCGTCCCGCTGCCGCCAACCCGGCGCTGAAGGGCGCAATCCAGGCCTTATAAGCACTGCTCTGAAGAAAGTGCGCCTGTATAAACGAAGACTCACGCGCGTTACTCGCTGTTTCCAAGCGCCTGAACGAGGACCCTTTTCATGCCAGACATTACCCTGACCACCTTGCAGAGCCTCAAACTCAAGGGTGAAAAAATCGCCATGCTGACCTGCTATGACGCCACGTTCGCCCAGGCTTGCTGCCAGGCCGGCGTCGAGGTGTTACTGGTAGGCGACTCCCTGGGCATGGTTCTTCAAGGGAATGACAGCACCCTCCCCGTCACCACTGATGAACTCGCCTACCACACCGCCAGCGTCAAGCGCGGTAACAATGGCGCCTTCATCATTGCCGACCTGCCGTTCATGGGCTACGCCACCCTCGAACAGACCTTCCAGAATGCCGGCAAGCTGATGCAGGCCGGTGCGCACATGATCAAGATCGAAGGGGCCGTGTGGCTCGCCGAGTCGATCCGCCTGCTGGCCGAACGCGGCGTACCAGTGTGCGCGCACATGGGCCTGACGCCACAGTCGGTGAATATCCTCGGCGGCTACAAGGTCCAGGGCCGCAATGAAGCCCAGGCGCGACAGATGCGGGCCGATGCCATCGCCCTGGAGCAGGCCGGCGCCGCAATGATCGTGCTCGAATGCGTGCCAAGCGAACTGGCGGAAGAAATCACCCAGGCCGTGAAAATCCCGGTGATCGGTATTGGCGCGGGCAGCGCGACTGACGGCCAGGTCCTGGTGCTGCACGACATGCTCGGCTTGACCCTCACCGGTCGCGCGCCCAAGTTCGTGAAAAACTTCATGGCCGGCCAGGACAGCATCCAGGCCGCGCTGAGCGCCTATGTGGCCGAAGTCAAAGCCGTTACCTTCCCGGGCCTCGAACACGGATTCTCTGCATGAACACCGTCAAAACCCTGCGCGAACTGCGGGCCGCCGTCACTCACGCGCGCAGCGCCGGCAAGCGCATCGGCTTCGTGCCGACCATGGGTAACCTGCATGCCGGCCACGCCACACTAGTGACACGGGCCGCCGAACAAGCCGACTTCGTGGTGGCGAGTATTTTCGTCAACCCCTTGCAGTTTGGCGCCGGCGAAGACCTGGACAAGTACCCGCGCACCCTGGCCGCCGACCAGGAAAAGCTGCTGGTGGCGGGCTGCAACCTGCTGTTCGCGCCCACGGTTGACGAGATGTACCCAGGCGGCATGACGGTGCAGACCCGGGTCAGCGTGCCACAACTGTCCGAAGGCCTGTGCGGCGCCAGCCGTCCGGGTCACTTCGAGGGCGTGGCGACGGTGGTGAGCAAGTTGTTCAACATGGTCCAGCCTGACCTGGCAGTGTTCGGGCAAAAGGACTACCAGCAACTGGCGGTGATTCGCGCCATGGTGCGCGACCTGAACATGCCGATCCAGATCATTGGCGAGCCCACCGTGCGCGCCGAGGACGGCCTGGCGCTGTCCTCGCGCAACGGTTACCTGACGCAAGAACAACGCGCCATTGCGCCGGTGCTGTACCGCAGCCTTAGTCATATCGCCGCCGCCATTGAGAATGGCGAGCGCGACTATGCCAAGCTGCGCGCCGAGCAGGTCCAGCACATCGAGGCTGCCGGCCTGCGCCTGGACTACCTGGAAGTTTGCCAGGGCCAGCATCTGCGCCCGGCAACCGCCGAGGATCGTGATGTGGTGATCCTGGTCGCCGCGTACCTGGGCGCGACCCGGTTGATCGACAACCTGCACCTCAACCTCAGCGTTTAAGCCTGGCAATATCCTCATGTGGGAGCGGGCTTGTCGGGTCGCCGCATCGCCGCGATGGCGGACTGTCAGTCGATGTATTTGTCGCTGACCCACCACCATCGCGGGCAAGCCCTAATGCCAGTCAGTTAAGCCTTTTTGTAGGAGCGAGCTTGCTCGCGAAGAACTTGAGAGCGCCGCGTTTACCTAGCAAACACGCGTTATCGTTGACGTCCTTCGCGAGCAAGCTCGCTCCTACAGAAAGCAGAATCCGCTTAACTGACTGGCATTAGGGCAAGCCCGCTCCCACATTCGGTTTGTAGCGCCTCCCAGGCCCCGGTATAAAAAAGTACCGGCCTGTGCGCAGACAAAGCCAAGACATATCGACACGCTAGGTTTAATGTAAACGCCCGACGCTAGTGTTGGCGTTGACACATTCGACCGGAACCCGCCGTTTCTCAGTGCCTGCTTGATAAAAGTCGGACGTTCCGGACATTCAAGTGTCCCAAAAGTAGTCCCAGTAATAAAAAGGAAACCCGCAGCGATGGCGTATTACCGCACCCCTCATGACGTTACCGCTCTGCCCGCCTGGCAAGCGCTCAATCAACATCGCCAAGCCATGCAGGATTTCAGCATGCGCGACGCGTTCAATGCCGATCCCCAGCGCTTTACCCAGTTCACCTTGAGCAGCTGCGGACTGTTCCTCGATTACTCGAAAAACCTGATTACGTCTGAAACCCGCGACCTGCTGGTGGACCTGGCCAACGAAGTCGACCTCAAAGGCGCCATCAAGGCGCTGTTCGACGGCGAACCGGTCAACTCTTCGGAAGGCCGTCCGGCGCTGCACACTGCGCTGCGCCGTCCGGTGGGCGACAAATTGTCGGTCAATGGCACCAATATCATGCCCGACGTGCACAAGGTGCTGAACCAGATCACCGACCTGGTGGGCCGTATCCATGACGGCCTGTGGCGCGGCTACACCGAGAAGCCGATCACGGACGTGGTCAATATCGGCATCGGTGGTTCGTTCCTCGGCCCGGAGCTGGTCTCCGAAGCGCTGTTGTCCTACGCCCATAAAGGCGTGCGCTGCCACTACCTGGCGAATATCGATGGCAGTGAGTTCCACGAGCTGACCCAGAAGCTGCGCGCCGAGACCACGCTGTTTATTGTCTCGTCGAAATCCTTCAACACCCTCGAAACCCTGAAAAACGCCCAGGCCGCCCGCGCCTGGTACCTGGCCCAGGGTGGCTCGGAAGCCGAGCTGTATCGCCACTTCATCGCCGTGTCGAGCAACAACGCGGCGGCCGTGGCCTTCGGTATCCGCGAAGAGAACATCTTCCCGATGTGGGACTGGGTCGGTGGCCGTTACTCGCTGTGGTCGGCCATCGGCTTGCCGATCGCCCTGGCCATTGGCATGTCCAACTTCAAGGAACTGCTGTCTGGCGCCTACACCATGGACCAGCACTTCCAGAACGCCCCGTTCGAGCAGAACATGCCCGTGCTGCTGGGCCTGCTGGGTGTGTGGTACGGCAACTTCTGGGGTGCGCAGAGCCATGCGATCCTGCCGTATGACCACTACCTGCGTAACATCACCAAACATCTGCAGCAGTTGGATATGGAATCCAACGGTAAGAGCGTGCGCCAGGACGGCACGCCGGTTGCCACCGACACAGGCCCGGTGATCTGGGGTGGCGTGGGTTGCAACGGTCAGCACGCTTATCACCAGTTGCTGCACCAGGGCACCCAGTTGATCCCGGCCGACTTCATTGTGCCGATCGTCAGCTTCAACCCGGTTTCCGACCATCACCAGTGGCTGTATGCCAACTGCCTGTCCCAGAGCCAGGCGTTGATGCTCGGCAAGACTCGCAGCGAAGCCGAAGCCGAACTGCGTGACAAAGGCATGGCCGAAGACCAAGTGCAGAAACTGGCCCCGCACAAGGTGATCCCGGGCAACCGCCCGAGCAACACCCTGGTGGTCGAACGGATCAGCCCGCGCCGCCTGGGCGCGCTGGTGGCGATGTATGAGCACAAGGTGTTCGTGCAGAGCGTCATCTGGGGCATCAACGCCTTTGACCAATGGGGCGTGGAGCTGGGCAAGGAACTGGGCAAGGGCGTCTACAACCGCCTGACGGGCGCCGAGGAAACTTCGGCCGACGATGCCTCCACCCAGGGCTTGATCAACTACTTCCGTGGTCGTCACCGCGGTTGATGTGATCGACACTACAATCAGGGATTGAACCTGCACAAGCGCCCCCTGTGGAAACTGGCTTGCCAGCTTCCACAGGACCCGCCTTGAGTTCTTGTATCTATAAAACAAGAAGAGGGATCCCTAATGTTCGATATCAGCCAGTTTCCCCATGCCAATGCAGTGCGCCAAGCCGCGCAACTCAGTCAAGAGGACTACCAGCGCCTCTATCGTCAATCCATCGAACACCCCGATACTTTCTGGGCCGAACAGGCCAAGGCGCTGCTCGATTGGAGCACACCCTGGCAGACCGTCCAGCACTGCGATATCAACAGCGGTGCCGCGCAGTGGTTTGCCGGCGGCCAGTTGAACGTCAGCTACAACTGCATTGACCGTCACCTGGCACAACGTGCCGATCAGCCGGCCTTTATCTGGGAAGGCGACGATCCTGCAAAATCCTCCAGAATCACCTACCGCCAACTTCATCAAAACGTCAGCCGCCTGGCCAATGTGCTGAAAAGCCGTGGCGTGAAGAAAGGCGATCGGGTGTGTATCTACATGCCAATGATTCCACAAGCCGCCTACGCGATGCTGGCCTGCACGCGGATTGGCGCGGTGCACTCGGTGGTGTTTGGCGGGTTTTCACCCGATGCCCTGCGCGACCGCATTCTGGATGCCGACTGCCGCACCGTGATCACCGCCGACGAAGGCGTGCGCGGCGGCAAGCCCGTGGCACTGAAACAGAATGTCGACAAGGCCCTGGCCAGTTGCCCGAATGTCACGACGGTGCTGGTGGTGGAGCGCACAGGCGCCGCCGTGGCCTGGACCGAGGGGCGCGACCTCAAGTATCAACAGGCTGTGGACGCGGTCAGCGGCGAGTGCCCACCCGAGCCGATGGGCGCCGAAGACCCGTTGTTTATCCTTTATACCTCCGGCAGTACCGGCAAGCCCAAGGGCGTGCTGCACACCACCGGCGGCTATCTGCTGCAGGCGGCGATGACCTTCAAATACGTGCTCGATTATCGCGAGGGCGAAGTGTTCTGGTGCACCGCCGATGTCGGCTGGGTCACTGGCCATAGCTATATCGTGTACGGGCCACTGGCCAATGGCGCCACCTCCCTGATGTTCGAGGGGGTGCCGAGCTACCCGGACAGTTCGCGTTTCTGGCAGGTGATCGACAAGCATCAGGTGAATATTTTCTACACCGCGCCCACCGCCCTACGGGCCTTGATGCGCGAGGGGCCAGGCCCCCTGAAAAGCACCTCCAGGGCCAGCCTGAGAGTGCTCGGCAGTGTCGGCGAGCCGATCAACCCGCACGCCTGGGAGTGGTATTTCAATGCCGTCGGCGAGCAACGCTGCCCGATTGTCGATACCTGGTGGCAGACCGAGACCGGCGGCATCATGCTCAGCCCGCTGGTCAGCGCCCGGCGCATCAAGCCCGGCTGCGCCACGCAGCCGATGTTTGGGGTGCAGCCGGTCTTGCTCGACGAACAGGGCCAGGAAATCAGCGGCGCCGGCAGTGGTGTCCTGGCGATCAAAGCCAGCTGGCCGGGGCAGATCCGCAGCGTGTATGGCGACCCGCAGCGGATGGTCGACACCTACTTCAAGCCCTACCCCGGCTACTACTTCACCGGCGACGGCGCACGGCGTGACGAGGATGGCGACTACTGGATCACCGGGCGCATCGATGATGTGATCAACGTCTCCGGCCATCGCATCGGCACCGCCGAGGTGGAAAGCGCGCTGGTGCTGCATGACCAGGTGGCGGAGGCCGCCGTCGTCGGCTATCCCCATGACATCAAGGGCCAGGGCATCTATGCCTTTGTCACGCCGATAAAAGGCGTCGAGCCCGACGACGCGCTGAAAAAACACCTGCTGAAACTGGTCAGCCAGGAAATCGGTAGTTTCGCCAGGCCCGAGCTGATCCAATGGGCGCCGGCCTTGCCCAAAACCCGTTCAGGCAAGATCATGCGGCGTATCCTGCGCAAGATCGCCTGCAATGAGCTGGACAGCCTGGGCGATACCTCGACCCTGGCCGATCCCAGCGTGGTCGACGGCCTGATCGACAAGCGCCTGAACCGATAGGAACCCCCAAGCCGCCATGGAATTTCTGCGCAACCGTATCGAAGCCCAGTTGATGAGCCTGACAGGTCTGTCCCTGGGCAACCTGGACCTGGAAAACCCCAAGGGCGACCCAGGCCTGTTCGGGCCGGCCTCTGTCAGCTGGAAGGTCCATGGTGACTTCAGCAGCATGCTGATCGGCGGCATCAGCGCCTTGATGCTGCAAGCCCTGCATCCCTTGGCGCTGGCCGGGGTGTGGGACCATTCCAACTTTCGCCAGGACATGCTCGGGCGCCTGCGGCGTACTTCGCAGTTTATTTCCGGCACCACCTTTGGCTCGCGTCGCGATGCCGAGTGGCTGATCGAAAAAGTGCGCACCATCCACCTACAAGTGGTCGGGCACGCACCGGATGGGCGCCCCTATGCGGCCAGTGATCCGCAATTGCTGACCTGGGTCCATGTCGCGGAAGTCAGCAGCTTTCTCGCGGCGCACCTGCGCTACAAAAACCCGGACTTATCGCCCAGGGACCAGGACCGCTACTACAGCGAGATTGCCCTGGTCGCCGAACAACTGGGGGCTCGGCATGTGCCGCGTTCACGGCAGGAAATTTCTGATTATCTGCAACGTATTCGCCCGCAACTGCTGTGTGACGAACGCAGCCGTGAAGTGTTGCGCCTGTTGCTCAATGCCCCGGCGCCCAGCGTGCTGGCCAAGCCGTTCGGCGCACTGATGATGCAGGCCGGCATCGACCTGCTGCCGGACTGGGCCAGCGACATGCTGGAGCAACAGCAAAGCCCGCTGCAACGCCAACTGGTGCGCGCCGGGGTCAAGCGCAGTGCGCCCCTGTTGCGCTGGGCGATGCGCAATGGCTCGGTGCAACGGGCCCACCGGCGGATGGGCTTGCTGTAACGACGCAACCCCTTGTAGGAGCTGTTAAACTTGCGCGCTTCAATTCCCCAGCAAGGCGCGCTCCATGTCGTCCCTGAATCAGGCGCTGCGCGCCGCCCTCGACCATCGCCAAGACCTGCTCGCCGAGCTGCATGCCCAAGGCACCGACTGTTACCGGCTGTTCCATGGCAGCCAGGAAGGCGCCGGTGGCTTGACCATCGACCGTTACGGCCCGCAATTGATGGTGCAGAGCTTTCACCAGTCCCTGGACAGCCAGGCGCTGCTGCAATTGCACCTGATGATCAACCAGTACCTGGGCCTGGAATTGCTGCTGGTCTATAACGACCGCTCCCGAGGCAACTCGCGTATCGACCGGGAAGACACGGTATACCGCGCCGAACCTGCCGCCCTGGAGGACCTGGTCGGCCACGAGTGGGGCCTGAACTATCGCGTGCGCGGCCGCCACCCCGGGCAGGACCCGCTGCTGTTCCTGGACCTGCGCAACACCCGCGGCTGGGTCAAGGCGCACAGTGCCGGCAAAAGCGTGCTGAACCTGTTTGCCTACACCTGCGGCGTGGGCCTCAGCGCCGCCGCCGGCGGGGCCCGCGAGGTGTGCAACCTGGACTTCGCCGAGGGCAATCTGGCGGTCGGTCGCGAAAACGGCGAATTGAACCCGCAACTCACGCCCATGACGTTTGTACAGTCCGATTACTTCCCGGCCATCCGCCAACTGGCCGGGCTGCCGATCACCCAGCGTCGCGGGCAAAAACTGCCCAGCTACCCGCGCCTGGAGCAACGGCCATATGACCTGGTGCTACTCGACCCGCCGGCCTGGGCCAAGAGCGCCTTTGGCACCGTGGACCTGCTGCGTGACTACCAGAGCCTGCTCAAGCCGGCATTGCTGGCCACCGCCGACAATGGGGTGCTGATCTGCTGCAACAACCTGGCAAAAGTCAGCATGGATGACTGGCGCGAGCAGGTCTTGCGCTGCGCCGAAAAGGCTGGCCGGCCCGTACGCGACTGGAAAGTGATGACACCCGGCGCCGACTTTCCCTCACAAGACCAGCAACCCCCGCTGAAGACTTTAATCCTACAACTGTAGGATTGCCCTGAAAGAACTGGGTTATCGCAATAAAGGCGCGGTTCTTCGGAACCGCAAACCCGTGCCATACTCCAAGGCACTCCTGATCGACATAGATGGCGTCACCCATGCCCAAAGGATTGATTCGCGCCGTAGGCGCCTTGCTGACCGCCCTTGCACTCTACAGCTTGCTGGGCTTTTTGATTCTGCCCGGTATAGCGCTGCGTGTGGCCAACCAACAGTTGGCCAACTACGCCACCGTGCCGGCCCGTATCGAGCGTATCGAGCTCAACCCGTTCAGCCTGGAGCTGACCCTCTGGGGCCTGAAAATCGGTGACCCCGGCAAGGAACAGGTCGGTTTTGAACGCCTCTACGCCAATCTGCAGATCGACAGCCTCTGGACACGCGCCCTGCACCTGGCCGATGTGCAGTTGGACAAGCCGAAGAGCGAAATCCTGTTCGATAAGGCCGGCACGCTCAACCTGGCGCAACTGTTCAAATTGCCGCCAAGCGAACCGACGCCCGACGCCCCCGAAAGCAAACCCTTCCCGCTGCGCATCGAGCGCATCAAGCTGGCAGGCGGCTACGTGCATTTTGAAGACTTGCGCCCCAGCGAGCCCATTGAGTTTCTCTACGACAAACTCGACTTCGAGCTGAAAAACCTCAGCACCCTGCCCGAAGACAATGCCGACATGACCCTGGTCGCTGCCGGCCCAGAGGGTGGGCAGATCGACTGGACCGGCAATTTCAGCCTGGTGCCGATCGCCTCCGAAGGCAAGCTCAAGGTCACGGATGGCAAGATGAAGGTCTGGTGGCCCTATGTGCGCGACGCCGTGCCATTGGTTCTGGAAAATGGCGTGCTCAATTTCAGCACCGACTACAAGCTCAACCTGGCCAAAGAAACCGAACTGAACCTGACCAACGTCTCCGCGAGCATCGCGCCCTTCGCGATCAAGGCCCCGGATGGCCGGCCACTGGCGCGCCTGGAGCGCCTGGATATCAGCGAAACCTCGATCGACCTGGCCAAGCAGCAAGTGATCGTGGGCAAGATCCGCAGCAACAAGCTCGAAACCTGGGCCGCCCGCGAAGCCGACGGCCAACTGGACTGGCAGAAACTGTTCGCCAGCCAGCCGAGCAAGCCGGCCACCCAGCCGGAGCCAGCAAGCACTCCCGCCACCGCCGACTCGCCCAAACCCGAGCCGACCGCGCCAAGCAAGCCGTGGCAAGTGCTGCTCAAGGATGTGCAACTGCGCAACTACCAGGTGCACCTGGCCGACCGTCAGGTAAAACCTGCGGTGGCGCTGGAATTGGGCCCGCTGAATGTCGATGTGCAAGACTTCGACAGCCTCAACCAAAGCCCCTTCACGCTGAAAATCGACAGTGGCCTGGGCAAGCAAGGCAAGATCCAGGCAAGCGGCCAGGTCAACCTGAACCCGGTCAGCGCCAAATTGAAGGTCGACACCAAGGATATCGACCTGCGGGTTGCCCAGGCCTACATCAGCCCCTTTATCCGCCTGGAACTGCGTAGCGGCATGCTGGGCAGCAACCTGGATGTGAACCTCAAGAGTACCGAGCCCCTCGCGCTGCAAATCACCGGCCGCGCGCAAGTGGATCAATTGCACACCCTGGACACCCTCAAGACCCGCGACTTCCTCAAGTGGCAGCGCCTGGTGGTGGAAGGCTTGAACTACCAGCACGGCAACAGCTTGTCGATCGACAAGATCAACCTGCTGCAACCCTATGTCCGCTTTATGATCAACGATGATCGCACCACCAACGTCGATGACCTGCTGATCCCACAACCAGCCGACAAAGGCAGCCAATCAGCCGCCAAATCCGGCGCGAGCAACGAAAAGCCCCTGGGCATCCGTATCGGCCAGGTCGCAATCAACGATGGTTCGGCCAACTTTGCCGACTTCAGCCTCACCCCCAACTTCGCCACGGCCATCCAGCAACTCAACGGCCAGATCGGCACCATCGACAGCCGCCAGGCCAAGCCGGCCAGCGTCGACATCAAGGGCAAGGTCGACCGTTACGCCCCCGTGACCATCAAGGGCAGCGTGAACCCGTTTGACCCGATGGCCGCGCTGGATATCGCTACCAGCTTCAAACGCGTCGAGCTGACGACCCTGACACCGTACTCGGGCAAATTCGCCGGGTTCCGTATCCGCAAGGGCCGGCTCAACCTGGACCTGCACTACATCATCACCAAAGGCCAGTTGAAGGCCGAGAACAAGGTGGTGGTGGAGCAACTGCAACTGGGCGAGAAAGTCGACAGCGCGGACGCGGTGGACCTGCCGATTCGCCTGGCGATTGCCCTGCTCAAGGACACCGACGGCAAGATCTCCATCGAGCTGCCGGTGACCGGTGACTTGAACAACCCGCAATTCAGCGTGATGCCGATTGTCTGGCAGACCCTGCGCAACCTGGTGGTACGCGCGGCGACGGCGCCCTTCAAGTTTATTGGCGGGTTGGTGACCGGTGGCGGCTCGGAAGATTTGGGCAACGTATCGTTCGCCGCAGGCTCCAGCGCGCTGAGCAAGGACGCCGAGTCGGCCCTGAACAGCCTCGCCAAGGCCCTCAAGGAGCGCCCTGCCCTGCGCCTGGAGATCGAAGGGACCGCGGCAGCCAGCAGCGACGGTCCGTTCCTGGCCGCCGAGCGGCTTGAGCGTGAGTATCAGTACAACTACTACAAGATACTCCAGCGCCGTGGCGATAAAGTCCCGGCCCAGGCGTCGTTGCTTGAAGTCCCGGAAAAGGAAAAAGCCCCGTTGCTCGAAGGCATCTATCGCACCCGCTTGAAGCAACAGCCACCGGCTGAGTGGAAGGACCTGGGCAGCGATGAACGCACGGCGAAGCTGCGCGAGGGCGTGATCAAGTTCTGGAGCGGCAGCGACGTGCTGCTGCGCCAACTCGGCCAGGACCGTGCCAGTACGATCAAGGACTATCTGGTCGACAAGGGCCAGTTGGAAGATGACCGGGTGTACTTCATCGATGCCAACCTTGGCCAGGCAGAGAAAGATGGCCGGGTTGTTACCCCAATGCACCTGGATGCCGAGTAACTACCAGGCACCAGAAACCCAAATAATGTGGGCGCCGGGCTTACCCGCGATAAGGCCAGTGAAAGCAGCACAAGACCTGCTGGCACGTTCGGCAAGCTTTAAATTTTTATTGCCTGAGTGATCGCCATCGCAGGCAAGCCAGCTCCCACAGTTGACCGCGCTCATCCTGAATAAACTCGATCAATGTGGGAGCCGGGCTTGCCCGCGATGAGGCCAGTGGGAGCAGCACAAGACCTGCTGGCACGTTCGGCAAGCTCTAAATTTTTATTGCCTGAGTGATCGCCATCG